>DATIUU010000032.1:0-4970 GCA_035466635.1 Woeseiaceae bacterium | reverse complement strand
GACGTCCCCGGCAGCCGCGCTGGCGATTGCCCAGCCGATCGCGGCCGCCCAGTCTTCTATGACCGAGACGGCTGCGCGGTTCTCGATCCCGGCGAGGATGGCGCCGATGATCCGCCCAGGGTCCTCGCTGCGCGGGTTGTCGTTCGTAATGACCACGTGGTCGGCGTTTGCTTGCACGGCGCGGCCCATCAACGGCCGCTTGCCCGAATCGCGGTCGCCGCCGCAGCCGAATACGCACCAGAGATCACCGCGGCAGTGCTGCCGCAGTGCCCGCAGCGCCGACTCGACGGCATCCGGCGTGTGCGCATAGTCCACGAAAACGGCCGGGCCCGATGCCACCTCGACACGCTGCAGGCGCCCCGGGGGCGCTTCCGCCGCCGAGAGCGCCGCCGCTGCCGCGTCGAGCGCCACACCGTCAGCGAGCAGGACAGCCAGCACCAGGGCCGCGTTGCCGACGTTGAATTCGCCGTGCAGGGGCAGGTGAAAGCCGCCATCGCCCCAGGAACTCGCTACCGATACCTCGAATCCGTGCGCGGTCGTGCGCGTGGCGCGGAGCGCGACGTGCGGCGCACCGCTATCGACGCGTCCCGTACCGGTCGACACCCTGATGACGTCCGCACCGCAGCGGTCCGCGAGAGCGCGGCCGAAATCGGAATCGACGTTGATGATTCGCCGCGCCGGCTCGGCGGCCAGGAACAGCGACGCTTTCGCCTCGCCGTAGGTTTCCATGTCGCCGTGGTAGTCGAGATGGTCGCGCGACAGGTTGGTGAACAGGGCGGTGTCGATCACGACGCCGTCGATGCGATCCTGCGCGAGCGCATGCGACGAGACCTCCACGGCCGCGTAACCGGCGCCGGCGTCGCGGAAGGTGGCGAGGCGCCGGTGCAGCTCCACGACGTCCGGGGTCGTCATGCCTTCACCGCCGCTGACCTCGTCCACCCCGTAACCGAGCGTGCCCGCGTAGCCGCAGGCCCTGCCGAGCCGCTGCAGGCATTGCGCGAGCAGCCAGGCGACGGTCGTCTTGCCGTTCGTGCCGGTGACGGCGAGCACCCTCACGGCTTGCGACGGATGATCGTAAAAACGATTCGCGATTTCTCCGAGCCGGCTGCGCAGCGCTTCGACCGGGATGAGCGGCGCACCGACGTCGGGCACGTTGCGAGCCGTCGACGCGTCGTAGGCAATCGCCGCGGCCCCGGCTTCGATAGCCTGCACCGCGTAGTCCAGCCCGTGGCTACGGTCGCCGCGGCAGGCAAGGAACAGGTAGCCGTCGCGGACCTCGCGGGTATCGCTCGCGATGCCGCTGATCGCGACGTCGGGCGCCTCGGCGAGCCCTCGCAACAGCGTTGCGGTGGTCATCGAGTGATTAAGCTGGCGTGCCGGCATGCTCATCGACTCATCGCCTGCATGATGCTGCCGGGATCGCGGGCCGGCAGCGCGTCCGGCGGCACGGCCAGCAGCCGCAGGGACTCGGTCATGACGTCGGCGAACACCGGCGCCGCGACGTCACTGCCGTAGTAGAGTTCGCCCGACGGCTCGTCGATGACCACAACCGCTGCCAGCCGGGGATCGCTGGCGGGCGCGAGGCCCGCAAAGATCGAGATGTACTTGTCCTCGGAGTAGCCGCCCGCGGCGAACTTCCACGCCGTACCGGTCTTGCCTGCCACGCGGTAGCCCTGGATGGCTGCCTTCATGCCGGTGCCGCCCGGGCGTACCACCTCTTCGAGCATGCGGCGCACGGCTGCGGCCGTGTCCGGTGCGATGACCTGCCTTCCCTCCACCGGTGACTCCTGCGCAACCAGCGACACGGGGTTGAGGCGTCCGTCGTTGCCGAGCGTCGAGTAAGCCTGCGCCAGCTGCAATGCCGTGACCGAAACGCCGTAGCCGTACGCGAGCGTCGCCTGGCTGATCGGCTTCCAGTTGCTGAAATGGGTGAGCAGGCCCGCCGACTCGCCGGGAAACGCGCTGGACGTCAGCGTGCCGAGCCCGAACTCCGTCATCGTCTGCCACAGCTGGTCGGGCTGCAGGGCCATCGCCAGCTTGGTGACACCGACGTTGGACGAGCGCGCGAGGATCGTCGTGAGACTGACGCGCCCGAGGTTGCGGCTGTCCTCGATGGTCTTCGCGCCGACCGTCACGTAACCCGGCGCCGTATCGATGATGCTGCTGGGCCGGAACTCGCCGGTCTCGAGCGCGGCGGCGACGACGAGCGGCTTGATGCTCGAGCCGGGCTCGAAGATATCGGTGACCGCGCGATTGCGGTAGCGCTCCGCCGAGAACTGCGAGCGGTCGTTCGGGTTGTAGGTGGGCTGGTTCACGATCGCCAGCACTTCGCCGGTCTTCACGTCGAGCACGACGATGGAGCCGGACTCCGCGTTGTACGACTGGATCGCCGCTTTCAGCGTCCGGTAGGCGAGGTACTGGATCCGCAGGTCGATGCTGGTCCGCAGGCTCTTGCCGTGACGCGCCGGGCGGATGCTCTCGACGTTCTCGACGGAACGGCCGAGGCGATCCTTGAGGACGCGCTTGGCGCCGGACTCGCCGGCCAGCCAGTGATTGAACGCGAGCTCGAGACCTTCCTGGCCCTCGTCGTCGATGTCGGTGAACCCGACCAGGTGCCCGGTAACCTCGCCCGCCGGGTAATAGCGCCGGTACTCGCGCTGCACGTTGACGCCGGGGAGCTTGAGCGCGAGGACCTGCTGCGCCTGTTCCGGGCTGAGGTGGCGCTTGAGGTACAGGAATTCCTTGTCCATGCTGCGTGTGATGCGCCGCATGAGAAGCTGCGGGTCGAGTCCCAGCGCACGGGCCAGTTGCGGCACGTCGTCGACGGCGGGGGCCAGTTCCTTCGGGTTCGCCCAGATGCTGTCCACGGGTGTGCTGATCGCAAGCGGTTCGCCGTTGCGGTCGGTGATGGTGCCGCGATGCGCGGAAATGCGTTCGCGGCGGAGGTGGCGCGTGTCGGCCTGCTGGTTCAGAAACTCCTTGTTGAGCACCTGCAGCTGAACCGCGCGCGCTGCAAGCGCGGCCGCGACCAGCGAGAAGAACACCAATACCAGCGTCACCCTGCCGACAAATCGTTTCGCCGCCTGGGTCTTTGTTTCGGCGCCGCGCGTCATGGCCGTGCGATGACGAAAATTTCGGTTGCCTGCGGCCGCATGAGCGACAGGCGGTCGAGCGCGACCTGCTCGATACGCGCATGCGTCGCCCAGGTGCTCTGCTCGATCTGCAGCTGCCCCCACTCGATGTTCAGGTCGTCGCGTTCGCGGGTGAGCGTCTCGAGTTCGACGAAGAGCTTGCGCGCTTCGTGTTTCGTGTAGACCAGCGCCATCGCGCTCATGACGCAGACGGCGGCGAACACGAGCACCAGTACAGCGGGCCGCGCTTTCGACTCGAAGACCATCACAGCCTCTCCGCCACGCGCAATCGCGCGCTGCGTGCGCGCCGGTTGACGGCAATTTCCCCGGCCGTAGCCTCTGTGAGCCTGCCGATCGTCTTCAGCTTCGGGCGATGCTCCGCCGGCACCGAGGGCATGCCGCGATACTGTTCGGATTCACGCGACGCCTCGCGCATGAAGCGCTTCACCAGCCGGTCCTCGAGCGAGTGAAAGCTGATGACGCAGAGACGGCCGCCGCTGCGGAGTGCGGTCGGTTTACGAAGTATATTCACACTTTGTTCGAGAGCGCTCTTCAGCTGATCGAGTTCGCCATTGATGAATATGCGAATTGCCTGGAAGGACTTCGTCGCCGGATGCCGCTTTTGTCCGTGCGCAGGTGCGGCAGCGGCGATGATGTCGGCCAGCTGCACGGTCGTTTCAATGGCTGCTGTTTCGCGCGCAGCGACGATCGCGCGCGCAATACGCGCTGCATGCGGCTCTTCACCGAAAGTTTTCAGAACCCGTTTCAATTCCTTTTCATCCACGCCCGCGAGCCAGTCTGCGGCGCTGATGCCGGCATCCGGATCCATTCGCATGTCGAGTGGACCGTCACGGAGGAAGCTGAAGCCACGGCCTGCCTCGTCCAGTTGTGGCGACGAGACGCCGAGATCGAGAAGCACTCCGTCCACGCTGCCGCGGAGACCTCTTGCGTCAATGAACTTCTCAAGTTGCGCACTTTCACCTCTGATCAATTCGAATCGCGGGTCTTCCAGCAGTGCCTGCGGTGCAGACTCGACTGCCTGCGGGTCCCGGTCGATCGCGATAAGGCGCCCGTTTGCAGTCAGTCGTTCGAGAATGGCGCTGCTGTGCCCCCCGCGGCCGAACGTCGCATCGACGTAACAGCCGCTTGCTCTTATATTCAGCCCTTCGAGGACCGGCCCGAGCAGCACCGGCACATGCGCGTTGCTGCTCATGCGATGTTTCGCAACCTAGAAAGCGATCGACTGGAGTTCGGCCGGCAGCTCGCCGTCGTCTTCCTCGCTGAGCCAGGCGTCCCGCTTGTCGTTCCAGGTTGCTTCATCCCAAAGTTCGAACTTGTTGCCCTGCCCGATCAGAATCGCGTTCTTCTCGAGCGAGGCGAAATCCCTCAGCTCTCGCGACACGAGGATGCGTCCGTTCCCATCCATGTCGACCTCGGTCGCGTAACCGACCATAATCCGCACTATTCGACGTGCGACCTTGTTCATGCTGGGGAGGCGCACGAGCTTGCGCTCGAGCTCTTCCCAGTCCGGCAACGGATAAACCAGGAGGCAGTGATCCTTGTCCACGGTAACGATCATCTGGCCCTCACAACGGGCGACGATCCGCTCCCGGTACCGGGTCGGTATCGCCATGCGCCCCTTGGCGTCCAGGCTGACTTTGGTGGCCCCTCGAAACACGGTGACTCGGGCAGGTCCGGGTTCGTTCTTCTGGCACGAATTCCGGGAGTAGCGCCCATTTCCTCCCACTTTTTTCCACTTTTCGACACTATAGGTTTGCCCCCGCCGAGCGTCAACATGACGTCTTGATTTATGGTTGTTCTACAGGGACTTAGGGGCGA
>DATIUU010000031.1:0-3424 GCA_035466635.1 Woeseiaceae bacterium | reverse complement strand
CATGGTCGGAACCGTCGTCGACGGCGCCGGTGGCAGGCGATGCATAGACGATGGCGTCGTCGGTCACCGCGACGTACAGGTAGAGGTACCGCCCGTGCAGCCCGGCCACGAAACGGATCGGCCCGTCCACCCCACGGATCTGCCGCAGCGCCGCCTCCGACAGCGGCCAGTCGTTGAAGTAGCCGTCGATCACGGGCTCGCTGTCGAGCAGGTGCCCGTACAGCTGGTCGCCCGGGTTGCCGCCCTGTGCCGGCGGCGCGGGAAACTCCTCGGGGTAGCGTTGCAGCGCTTCCGCAACGGCTTTCGCCGTCCCCGATAGCATCTGCTGCTGGCTCTGCCGCAGCGCCGATTCCGTTTCACGGATGAACTCGCAGCCCGCCCAAGGCAGCACGAGTGTCAGCAGGCTGACGAGGAGCAACTGCCGTCGGAGGTTCATCGGGATGTCGCTGTCAGTCCGCTATCCAGCGATAGCCCATGCCGTAGACGGTCTCGATGCGATCGAAGCCGGCATCGACCGCCTGGAACTTGCGTCGAATGCGCTTGATGTGCGACGTGATGGTGTTGTCGTCGAGCACGGCCCGGGCGGCATCCATGAGCTGCTGCCGGTTCTTGACGTGCCCCGGGTAGCGCGCCATGGCATGCACCAGCCAGAACTCCGTCAGCGTGAGGCCGACCGGCACGCCTTGCCAGCGCACGGTCATCCTGTCGGTGTCGATCTCGAGGCTGCCACGGGTGATGCGGCCGCTCGCCGCCTGCGGCTTCTGCATCGCATCGAGCCTGCGGAACAGTGCCGCGATACGCGCCATCAGGTGCGGCAGGCTGATGTCCTTGGTGAGGTAATCGTCGGCGCCGAGGCGCAGGCCGGACACGGCATCGAACTCGCTGTCGCGCGCGGTGAGGAAGATGATCGGCAGGTCTGCCGACTGCGCGCGCAACTCCCGGCACAGCTCGAACCCGCCCTCCACGTCGTCCTTCAGGTTGATGTCGATCACGACGAGATCCGGCAGCCGCGAGGCGAACGCCTCCAGCGCGGGCGCCCGGGAATCGTAGGCATCGACGGCGTAACCCTCACGGCGGAATGCCGCGGCGTAGTTGTCGCGGATCGCTGCTTCGTCTTCGACGATCGCTATGCGCTTGGCCAAGTCGGGCTCCTCGGGATCACGCCACAATTTGCCACATTACGCCGGTGCATTGCCATGCCGCCGGCCGCGGCGCGACGTATTGGATTGCTGTAATCACGGTAACGCCCCCGGGAGAGCCGCAATGCCACCAAAAACAACCTTAACGATGCTGATCCTGATGATGGGCTGGTTCCTGACAGCCGCCGCAATGGCACAGGAGCCGTCGCCGCAGGAGGTCCGGTCCGGCACCCTGCTGCTCAGGATGCAGGCCGGCCTCGTCACGGCGACGCGCACGAACACCGAGGTCTCGATGAACATCAGCGGGCTGGTCGCCCGCGTGTCGGTGCGACAGGAATTCGAGAACGGGAGCGACGAGTGGACCGAAGGCGTGTACGTGTTCCCGCTGCCGGACAGGGCCGCCGTCGACCGGATGCGGCTTTTCATCGGCGAGCGCTTCATCGAGGGCGAGATCCGTGAAAAGGAACAGGCGCGGAAGGATTACGAACAGGCCCGCAGCGAAGGCAGGAAAGCCAGCCTGGTCGAACAGGAGCGGCCGAACCTGTTTACCACGTCCGTCGCGAACATCGCGCCCGGAGAACGCGTCGTCGTCGAGATCGAGTACCTCGAAGACGTGCGCTACGACAACGGCACGTTCGCCATTCGCTTTCCCATGACGTTGACGCCGCGCTACATCCCTGGCTCGCCGCTTCCCGACCGCACGGGCAGCGGTTGGTCGCCGGATACAACGCGGGTGAACGACGCCTCGCGCATAACGCCGCCTCACGTCACGGCATCGACGGACCACCGGGTTTCGCTGCGGGCCCACATCGACGCCGGCATGCCGCTGGAAATCGTGGCGAGCCGCTATCATCCCGTGCAGGTTTCCGAGGACCGCGGCCGCTACACCGTCGTGCTCGCGAACGACGCGGTGCCGCTGGATCACGACTTCGAACTGTCGTGGCGCCCGGTGCCGTCGGCCGTACCGCGCGCGATGCTGTTCCGCGAGACCATCGAGGGCCAGCCGCACTACCTGCTCATGGTCATGCCGCCCGACGCTGCACAGGGCGAGCCTCCGCCCATGCCCCGCGAGCTCATCCTCGTCGTGGACACCTCGGGCTCCATGCACGGCGCGTCGATCGCCCAGGCGAAGCAGGCACTTGCACGCGCGCTCGACGGGCTGGCCGCCGGCGACCGCTTCAATATCGTCGAGTTCAACTCGAGCACCCGCGCGCTGTACCACCAGAGCGTCGCGGCGGACGCCGCGAACATCGCGCATGCCCGCAAGTTCGTGCAGAGGCTCGAAGCGAACGGCGGAACCGAGATGCGGCCGGCGCTGCAGCTCGCACTGGACGCGGCGGGATCGGAGGCCTGGCTGCGGCAGATCGTGTTCATCACCGACGGCAGCGTCGGTAATGAAGAGGAGCTCTACACCATGATCGAGTCGCGCCTCGGCAATGCGCGCCTGTTCACGGTGGGCATCGGCTCCGCGCCCAACAGCTGGTTCATGCGCAAGGCGGCGGAAGCGGGACGCGGCAGCTTCGTCGTCATCAGCGCGCTGCATGAAGTCGGCGAGCAGATGGACCGCCTGTTCGACAAGCTCGCCAGGCCGCAGGTCACCGACATCCGCGTCAGCTGGCCGGGCGGTGCAGTGACGGAGTCCTACCCGGAGACCGTGCCGGACCTCTATAGCGGCGAACCGGTAACGGTGCGGGCGCGGGCCTCGGGACCTTTCCAGCCGGGATCCGGTGTGCGCGTCAGCGGCGACTCTGCCGGCGGTGCGTGGACCCGCGAACTGGCACTCGACGGCCGCGGCGAGCACCCCGGTATCGGCGCGCTCTGGGCGCGCGCGAAGATCGCAGCGCTGCATGACGAGGAAAGGCGCGGCGGCAACGCGGAGGCGCTGCGCAAAGCGGTCGTCGATACCGCGGTCGGCCACCACCTCGTCAGCAAGTACACGAGCCTGATCGCCGTCGACAAGACGCCGGTACGGCCTGCCGGCGCCGCGCTCGCCCGCGAGCAGGTGCCGAACCTGCTGCCGTACGGCCAGGACAAGAACGCGATCTTCGGCTTCCCGGCGACGGCGACCGGGGCCGGCGTGCTGCGGCGCCGCGGGTTGCTGACGCTGCTCGCAGGCTTGCTGCTGCTCGCCGTGGCGGCCCTGCGGCGGGGTAACGGCCATGCGCGGCCGGCCTAGGATCGCGGGAGGCTGGATCGTGGCGTGCGTGCTCTGCCTCGGCTTCTGGCAGCTCGGCGAAGGTGCCTACATCCCGGCGAAGGCCTGGCTTGCGCAGGAACTGATGCAG
>DATIUU010000030.1:0-2909 GCA_035466635.1 Woeseiaceae bacterium | reverse complement strand
TTGGGGAAGTCGCGCTGGAAGCGGTGGATGTGCTCGACGCGCGCGCCCCGCCAGCGGTAGATCGACTGGTCGTCGTCACCGACGACGAAGGGGATGGCCGCATTCTCCCCCGCCAGCAGCCGCAGCCATGCGTACTGGATCGCGTTGGTGTCCTGGAATTCGTCGACGAGGAGGTGGCTGAAACGCCGCTGGTAATGCGCCAGCAGGTCGGGGTTGTCGCGCCACAGTTCGTGCGCCCGCAGCAACAGTTCCGCGAAATCGACGAGGCCGCCGCGCTCGCAGACTTCCTCGTACGCGGCGTACAGGGCGATCATCTGGCGGCGGTTCGGGTCCCGCTCGTCATCGAGATGCTGCGGCCGCAGGCCCTCGTCTTTCTGTGCATTGATGAACCACTGGATCTCCCTGGGGACCCAGCGGCTGTCGTCGATTTCGAGGCTCTTGAGCAGGCGCTTGATGAGGCGCAGCTGGTCGTCCGAGTCGATGATCTGGAAATTCTGCGGCAGCTTCGCCTCTCGCCAGTGGCGCCGCAACAGGCGGTGCGCGAGGCCGTGAAAGGTGCCGATCCAGAGGTGGCTCACGGGGATGCCGAGCAGTGCCTCGATGCGCCCGCGCATCTCCGCGGCTGCCTTGTTGGTGAAGGTCACGGCGAGCAGGCCTTGCGGGGATACGCCCTCGACGTCGATCAGCCAGGCCGCCCTGTGCACGAGCACGCGCGTCTTGCCGCTGCCGGCCCCGGCGATCACGAGCGTCGGCTGCGCCGGGGCCGTGACGGCCTGCCGCTGCGCGTCGTTCAGGGATTCGAGAATCGGGGTGACGTCCATGAAGCGCGCAAGTTTAGCAGGATTGCGCGCGGATTCGGGCCCCTGGCTGGCGGCTAGTCCTGGCGCCAGACGAAGCTCAGCGAGTAACGGCCGCGCTCGTACTGGATGCGGGAATCGTTCGAGACGAAGTCGTCGAAACGCCCTTCCAGGGCGACGCTGAGCCGGGGCGTAATCCGGTAGCTGATCGTGGCATCGCCCCTGGCCGTCTCGAGCGTTTTGGTCGGGAGGGCCGGGTTGTTGAACGCGAATGCGTTCTCGTAGTTGTAATTGCGATAGTAGCCGGAGAGTTCGAAGTCGAAGCGGACGCCCGGCGACCAGTGGAACTCGAACTCGTAGTGATCGCGGACGTAATTGTTGTAGCCCACGTAGCGGTCCTCGCGATCCACGCGTTCGTACTCGAAGCCCACCCACATGGTCTTCGTCAGCCGCTGCCTCGCGAGCAGCGACAGCCCGAGGTAGTCGTAACGAACGCCCGGGTTGCCGATCGCCTGGCTGCCGTCCAGGCCGTAGGACGGACGGTCGCTGTAACGCCGGCTGAATTTCTCCGCCGTGACGCGCAGGAGCGAGGTGCTCGTGAACGAATACTGCGTGTGCAGGCCGAAGAGGAAGTACTCGTGATCGTACGACGGCACGATGTCGACTTCCTCGAAATCGTAAAGGTAGCCCTTGGCGACCAGCCCGACCGCCAGTCTTCCCCAGCGCTGGCGCAGGCGCAGGTCCGGCCCGTAGCGCGTGTAGTTCATGCGGTCGCCGATGTCGACGCCGTTGACCGCGCGCGGGGCCCCGGAGTCGGGATCGTAGTAGACGCCGTCGCGCTGTGCGATGCGGAAGGCGCCGTAGACTTCGCGCTTGCGGTCGCCCTCGCTGCGGACGTACTCGTTGCCGACGCGCAGTTCGTGGCGGAATTCGTCCGCGTCGCGCTGGTTGCGGTCCTCGTAGTATTCGCCGCTGGCCCGGTAAGCCGCATAGAAGCCTTCGAACCGGTAGGTGTTGATCATGTACTTCGCGCCCAGGTCGTACGGCAGGTAACTGCCGGTCTGGACCTCCGGCACGATGAGCGGCAGGTTCGGGTTGGCGAAGTCGATGTAGGGCTCGGCCGGCGACCGGAAGACGTTGCTGTCGCTGCCGTAGCCGACGCTGGCGAAGTAGCTGAAGTCGAAAATGTCCCGTTCCTTGCGCGCCTTCACCGCTTGCTGGTAGACGGGGTCTTCTTCGACCTGGCCGCTGCGGATACGCGCGATCGCGGTGCGGGCGAGGGCCGATATTTCCTCGTTGTCGCCCTGGTCGCGGGCGTTGCGGAACCACTGCAGCGCCTCGTCGTTGTCGCCCGCGGCGTACGCGTTCAGCCCCAGGTTGTAGTACGCGAGCTGCCGCAGGGACGACGAACGTGTCGCTTTTTGCAGCGACTCGCGTGCGCGGATGTGCTGGCCTGCCTTGTAATGCGCGACACCCGTGTTGTAGTGCAGCAGGGCGGAATCCATCCCCGCCTCCGCGGCCTGCTCGTATCGCAGCAGCGCGGCCCAGTAAAGATCGTCGCGGAACAGCCGGTTGCCGTCCTGGAAGAGTTCTTCGGCACTCATGGCCGCGGCCGTGCCGCCTGCCAGCAGGCCGGCGAGCGCGAGGGCGGCGGCCATTGCCCGCAGCCGTGGCCGGGTTCGAGGTTGTCGCTGTGCGGCGCTAATTTGCGGAGTTCCCGTGGCGCGTTATGTCAGGTGGCAAAAATGCCCGATATTCGACAAGAAAACTATGACGTAGCGCAAGAAAATCCCCCTGGACGGAGCCCGTCCAGGGGGATCGCTGCGGAGTGCGCCCGGAATCAAGCCAGGCGGGAGGCAAATGGCACAGGCCCTAGTCGTCCGTGGGGTCGTCGTCCTCGCTGCCGTCATCGTCGTCGAGGCCGTCTTCCATCTCGTCCTCGTCGTCGAACTCGTCGTCCTCGATGTCTTCGCCTTCCTCGTGATCATGGTCGTCATCGATCTCGTCGAGGTCGTCGATCTCGTCGTCGCTCTCGAAGTCGTCATCCATGCCGTCCTCGAAGTCCGCGCCGTCGTCGTCACCGGGCTCGTCATCACCGAAGTCGTCGTCGTC
>DATIUU010000029.1:0-5509 GCA_035466635.1 Woeseiaceae bacterium | reverse complement strand
CGAGATACTGCTGGTGCCATGCCACCTTCTCGGCATCCTGCAGCGACAACTCGTGCTCCCGGTAGGCAAGCAGTGCCGCGTAGCCCGCCTCTGCCGATTTCTCGTGCATGGGATAGGCGTAGGCCGTGCGTTCGTACTCGGTCTTCGCCTCCGCATAGTCCTGGCTCTCGAACAGGATCTCGGCCAGCAGGAAGTTGGTGTTCGCGGTGTCTTCCTCGCCCGGGAAATAGGCAAGGTACTTGCGGTACCAGCGCGCCGCCTCCTGGTAGTCGCTGCGCTTGCCCCCCGCCTGCGCTTCGGCGTGATAGTACTGTGCGAGGTCGGTGAGGTTGGCCTTCAGGTGCGCCGCCACCGCATTGTTCTGCTCACGCGGATTCCGCACCCAGAAATTGCCGTCCATGCCGTAACGCTCGACGAAGCCTTTCTTGCCATCGAGCACCAGGCTCGGGAAGCCGCCACGCTTGTAGGCCTCGATCACTTCCACCTGCAACAGCGGCGCTTTCGGGTGGAACGGATCCTGGTCGACGAACGCACCGTAGGTTTCGGCGGCATCGACGTAGCGCTCCTTGTCGAGATAGAGATCGCCGAGATTCATGTAAATCACGTACGCGTATTCGGGCTGTCCGCGCTTGCCGAAGTACTGATCGATGCTCTCGGCGCCCGACATGTACGAAAAACTCAGCGACAGGACGCGGAACGTATCCTCGACCAGCTCCTGTTCGGCGCGGCTGAGCGCCGCCAGCCGGTCTTCGCCGTCGCGCAGCTCCACACCCCCGAGCTTGCGGTCGAGCAATTCGAAGAACGGGTCGAGGCTGTCCTCGTGCCAGGCGAGCTTGAAATGCGACCAGCCCAGCTTGTACAACGACTGCTCGTAGAAGCGCGACTCGCTGCCGTAATCGACAACCGCACGGTACGCCTGCTCGGCCGGGTCGTAGCGCTTGCGCAGGAACAGCATCTCGCCGCGACGGAACTGGACCTCGTCGATCATGGGCGTCGCCGGGTACCGGGCCACCAGATCGTCGAGCACCTCGAGCGCCTCGTCCATGCGCCCGCCGATCTCGTAAGCGCGCGCCAGCTGGTACAACACGGTGTCGTTGCGCCGGTAGCTCGGGTAGGCCTCGAGCAGCCGCTGGTAGAGACTGACGGCGTTGTCGTAGCTCGACTTTTCCAGCCCCTCGATGTTCTCGGCGAGCTGCGCCGCCTCGCTGGCCTCGAGTTCCAGGTCGCCGAGACGCCGCATGGCCTCGGCGCTGAGCGAGGGGTCGTCCGTCACGAGATCGAGGAATTCGCGGTAGTTGTCGCGGGCCAGGTCGGAACTGTTGATGATGACCCTTCCCGGCCGGATCTCGACGGTCTCCTTCTCGAGGCTCTTGATCGTGTCTTTTTCGCGTACGTCGGCGCGAGCCGTGACCGCAAACAGCAACGCCATGCCGGCGATCGTCGCTATCGACCGGCGGAGCGTCATTTGACCGCTGCCTCGGTGACCGTCGCCGCACGATCGTAGATCGCGGCGAGCGCGAAGCGGGCCTGCACCGTGTAGGTGTCGAGGCGCCGCTGCTGCGCCTGCAGCTCGCCGACCGCGATCGCCTGCAAGAACGCCCGCTGCTCGGCCATCGCATCGCCGACCCGCATTTTCAGGCTCTCGATACGCGGCTCCAGCCCGTACACGCGCTCGTCGAACGCGCGGAACATATCCGGCTGCTTGTGCATGGAGTCATCGACCTGGCGGCGCGCCCGCTGCGCTTCCACCAGCGCTTCGCCGGTCTCGCGCAGGTCCCTGCGGATAAGCCAGAGGCGCTCCTCGAAGTCCTTCTCCAGGCCCCACTGCAGCGCGCCTTTCAGCAGCCGGAGCTTGTCCCGGACCTCCTCCGCTTCGGGAATGTCCGCCGCCAGCGCCGGCGTCTTCTCGAAACCGGTGATCTCGCCCCACAACTCGAATTCCCGCTCGGTGGCGAGCGCCAGCCAGTCGCCGCTCTGCTCGATATCGTTCAGCAACGCGTCGAATTCCAGCTTGCGCTGCACCATGCCGTCGAGGTCCGCGCGCGCGAGCGTGTCCTGCACGCGCGGCAGGCGCTCTTCATACGCGAGACGCCGCGTCTCCAGCATGTTGGCATAGACATCGACGCTCTGCTGCCAGCGATCGAGGTTGTCCCAGAGGTAGTTCAGGTCGCGGTAGTTCTTCAGGCCTTCCTGGAACTCGTGGGTTGCCAGCAGGTGAAACAGGTAACGAGCCTCGGGGCCCTCGGGCAGCGACTGCATGCGCCAGTACCAGCCGGTGCTGTCGAGCGGGTCGTCGCTGAGGAAGTCGTCGAAGAAGCGCCCGGACTCGATATGGCCGATCGTACGATCGATGCGGCTCGACTCCTCGTAAAACGCCTCGACGGCGTTCAGGTAGTGATCGGCGGCCTGGCTGATCGAATCGAGCTTCGCGAGCGCGTAGGGGATCGCGAGCATGGATTCCTGCACCGCCGGATCGAGCAGGTCGCGGCCGCGCAGCTCCATCCACGGCACCAGGGCCCGCTGGTAACTGTCGAGTTCCGCATCGGCCCAGCCGACACCGAGCAATGCCTTGTTCGAAAACGGCCCTTCGAGCCGTACGCGCTGCAGCGGCATTTTTGCCGCGTGCGGCTGGCCCGACTGCAGCAAGGCGTAGCCGAGCGCGAGGTTGGCCTTGTCTCGCAGCGACGTCAGCTCTTCGTTCCAGGGGTCGATGCCGCCGAGTTCCTCGAGAATCTTTTTCGCTTCTTCCACGCGCCCGCTGCGAACCAGGGCGACCCCGAGGTTGAACTGCGCGTAGCGCGACCACTCGGTCCCGCCCTTCCAGTCAGCGAGCATCGCGATCGCACGATCGTATTCGCCGCCGTCGATCAGCAGCTGCGCCTGGAGCATCCTGGCTTCGCGTTCGACGTCCTCGGGCAGGTTCTCGCCGATGTTGTCGAGTGCCCGTTGCGCCTTGTCGAGGTAGCCGCGCTGGCGCCAGATTTTCGCGAGGAAGAACCAGGTACGGTCGCGAATCCCGGGATTGACGTTATCGGCGAGCAGGCGCTCGAAAATATCCGCCGCTTCGAGGTGGTGGCCGTAGGACAGATACAGCCCGCCCTTCAGCAGCTCCGCCTCCGCGGAATGCTCGGCGAGCTGCCCCTGCTCCTGCGCAGCCAGCACGCGCACGATCGCCGGGAAGTAGTCTTCCTGGTAGAAGTAGTAAAGAATCTCGCCGTAGTGCGGCTCCTTTACGACGATCGGTGCCGGCCCGTCCTTACCCGCGAACGCAGGCGCTGCCGGCGCGAGACACGCCAGGACGAGGCAACAACGGGCAACGATGGCGCGGGCAGTGATCAATAATCACTCCCATTCCTTGATGACGAACTCCGGCTGCTGTTTTTTCACCCGGTCCGTGATCTCGAGCTCGACGTACTTGGCGCCGATGCCCTTCGCAAAATTCAGCGTCGCGCCGCGCCGGTACTCGCGGGACTGCGGACCCTGGCCGGTGAATACGGCGACCAGTTCGTGGTCGCCGGCCTTGAGGTTCGCCATGTGCACGCGGTGCACGCCGCCGCGCAGCAGCGACCCCGCCTCGCGATCCGTGTACAGGTAGTTGGCCACTTCCTTGCCGTCGATCTTGAGACTGACCGAATCGAGCTTGAAATACTCGCCGACGTCCATCGACACGAAGAAGGCGACCTGGGAATTTGCGGGAAACAGCAGTTCTTCCTCCAGCAGGAAGAGGTCGCGGTTCAGGTCCAGCACTTCCTTCTTCAGGGCCTGCACGTCCTGGTCGAGCTGCCGGAACTGGTCACGAGAGGCCGCCTCGGCGTCCGCGGCCGCACCTTCCTGCGCCGGCAGCGACGCCGCGAAGACGAGCGCAAGGCCCGCCACAAAACTTATCAGTAACTTTCTGGTCACCCTGTATCTCCTGCCGGCGGCAACGGATTACTCGCGCAACAATGCGCGCACCTGGTCGAGATATTTCTGCTCGTAGCCGGGCTTGTATCCCTGGTGTACGTGGCGCACGTTGCCCTCGCGATCGACGATGATCGTAACCGGCATGGCGTCGACCTGGTAAAGGCGGCTGACTTCCTTGCTGGCGTCGAACAGCACGGGGAAACTCACCCCGAGTTCATTGATCATCGCCATCGCCCGGCTCGAATCGTCGTCGATGTTGACGCCGAGCAGGTTGAAGCCGACGCGCTGGTAGCGCGAATAAAGCTCGTCGAGCAGTGGCATTTCCTGGCGGCAGGGCCCGCACCACGTAGCCCAGAAGTTGATCATGACGACATCCCCGCGATACTCCGAGAGACGCAGGTTCTGGCCGGTCGAGCTCTTCAGTGCGAAGTCGGGTGCCGGCTGTCCGGCAAGGCCTGACGAGGCCAGGCTGCTGGCTGCAAACACGCTGAATACGAGACCTGCTAGCAAGTTTCTGATCTTCATGATTTCTTTCCTTGTGCTACCCGCCAATGTCCATCCGTGGTTCGTTGCCGCCCGGGTGCCCGCCGCCGCATGGCGAGCGCGGCGCCGGCCGCTACGAAACTGTGCCCGCCCGAGCCGGGCGCGCGCCACCTGTCGATCCGGAATGGTGACAGTCAGGCCCCACAAGGGCCGTGATTATCGTCACAATTGCCTCGAAAGCTCTCAACATAATCGCTCGTGCAAAACGCAGGCGAGCGACCCGATCGAGCCCGAAACCGACGCATGACGCGCTGTTCGTAACCGGCACCCTGCTGACCCGAGCCCGCCGATTACGTCAAATCGATGCCGGTACCCGCCGTTGCGGGCGCGCGCGGGCGCAGCGGCGGCGGGGACCCTCACCGGCACCCTGGCGAGGCGCCCGTACGGAAACCCTATGATAGGCGTATCAATATGAATTTAAAGTGAAAAGTCGTCGCCTTTCGGCGACATTTCGGGTGTTTTTACGCGACGGCCTACGGCTGCGGGCGGTCGCAGGTTTCCGGCAGCGAGGGCGCGGACGTCGCGTCGTCGTCGGCCGCGCCGGGATCGGCGAGTCCGGTCGAATAGTAGATCTCGCCCTCGGCATCGATGACGATCGCTTCGTAATCCGGCAGGCAGCCGATGAGTTTCAGGCCGTCGTCGACGCCCATCACGAATACGGACGTCGACAACGCATCGGTCATTACCGCGTCGGGCCCGATCACCGTCGCGCTGTGAATGCCCTCGACGGGGCGCCCGGAGCTCGGCTTGATGATGTGATGATAACGGATCCCGTCCTCGTCGAAATACCGCTCGTAGTCGCCCGACGTCGAGATCGCCTCGTCCTGCAGCGGTACCGACATCGCCACCTCGCCTTCGCGGCGCGGGTCGCGGATACCGATCATCCAGGGCCGGCCGCGGCGGTCGCCGAGCAGGCGCGAGTCGCCGCCCGCCGTTACCACGCCGTCCTCGACGCCGTGCCGGCGCAGGATGTCGACCCCGCGCTCGACCACGTAGCCTTTCGCGATTCCGCCCAGGTTGATGCGCACGCCCTGCTCCTTGAAGCGCACGGTGGCACGGCCCG
>DATIUU010000028.1:0-4928 GCA_035466635.1 Woeseiaceae bacterium | reverse complement strand
ACAAGCGCGTCGCGCAGGGCCTGTCCGTGACGCCGATGTTCCTGCTCGGCGTGTTCTTCTGGGCCCCGGCCCAGCGTCTCGCCGCGGAAATGCGCGCCGAGGAAAAGATGTCCGAATCACAGGCGCTCAGCCTGGCGGCCTACGAACTTTCGGGGCAGCAACAGCGGCGCGTGTCGATCCCGCGCCGCTTCACCGTCCCCATGCGGGAGATGATCGCGCTGCAGCCGCGCTTCACCACGACGCGTGGCAAGCGCGCGGCCAGCCTGCTGGAGCATCGCCGTTTTCGCGCCGCTTACGATTTCATGATGCTGCTGGCCGAAGCCGGCCAGTTCGACCAGGAACTGGCGCGGCTCTGGACCGACGTACAGAACCAGTCGCCCGACGAACGGGCGGAGGCCTTCCAGATAGAGCGCAAGCCCGGGGCACGGCGCGGCAGCCGCCGTCGCCGGCGCCGGCCGAAAGCCAGGCAGCCGTCGTGAATCCGGTTGTTGCGGAGGTCCTGGTCGGTCTCGGCAGCAACCTCGACGGTCCCGCGCGCCAGATCGAGACCGCGTTCGGCATGCTCGAGGCGATGGGGAAGACCGCCCTGGTGGCCAGGTCGTCGCTTTACCGGTCAACGCCGCTCGGCGGCATCGAGCAGCCCGATTTCGTCAACGCAGCGGCGCTGCTGACGACGGAACTCGATCCCCACGCGTTCCTCGATGCGCTGCAGGCAATCGAGCGGGCCCGCGGACGCGAGCGCGGCGAGGTTCGGTGGGGCCCCCGCGTACTCGACCTGGACCTGCTCGCGTACGACGGCGTTGCCATCGACGAGCCGGGGCTCACGGTGCCCCATCCGGGCATCGCTGCACGAAATTTTGTATTGTTGCCGTTACGCGAGATCGCGCCCGACTTCCGGATACCCGGGCTGGGGCGCGTGCGCGACCTGCCGGTGGACACCGGCGAGCCGCGTATCTCGAGAATCACCTGACAGGAACGCCATCGTGTCGACCCGCAGTCCCAGCCAAGGTGCCGGCCGCCCGCGCTTCATCGTCGTCGAGGGACCGATCGGTGCGGGCAAGACGGCGCTCGCGAAGCGGCTCGCGAAAAGCCTGTCGGGCGAGTTGATCCTCGAGGAGGCCTTCGAGAACCCGTTCCTGGAGCGGTTTTACCGCGAAGGCAAGCCGGCGGCGTTGCCGGTGCAGATGTTCTTCCTGTTCTCGCGCGCGCGGCAGGTCGAGGAACTGCGCCAGGCGGACATGTTCAGCACGGTCCGGATCTGCGACTACCTGTTCGCCAAGGACCGGCTGTTTGCCGAGATCAACCTGGATGCCGACGAACTGGCACTCTACAGGCAACTGGCCGACAAGCTTGCCGTCGAGCCGCCGGTGCCCGATCTCGTCATCTACCTGCAGGCATCCGTCGACGTCCTCCTGCGGCGTATTGCCCGGCGTGGCGTGGGCTACGAAAGCATGATCGACCGGGCCTACCTCGAGCAGCTGACGGATGTTTACGCGCGCTTCTTTCACGGGTATAACGACGGTCCCCTCCTGATCGTGAATGCGTCGCAGATCGACCCGGTAAACAACGATGCGGATTACGAGCAGCTGTTCCGCCAGATCGAGCGCACGACCGGCGGGCGGCACTTCTTCAACCCGACGGCGGCGGCACTGGCCTGACCGCGCCGGTCCCGACCTCTTTCCGGAGACCCGTTGATGTATACCCAGCTCGAGCAAAGGGGCATGCCCGAACCCCCGGTCAATGTCGCGACGTTGCGCACGATGAAAGAGGAGGGTGAGCCGATCGCCTGCCTGACCGCTTACGACGCGAGCTTCGCGGTGCTGGTCGATGCCGGCGGCGTGGACCTGGTGCTCGTCGGTGATTCGCTGGGCATGGTCATCCAGGGGCACGATACGACCGTGCCGGTGACGGTCAATGACGTCGTCTACCATACCCGCGCGGTAGCGCGTGGGCTGCGTCGCCCGTTTCTCGTCGCCGACATGCCGTTCATGAGCTATGCGAATCCCGACCAGGCACTCGAGAATTCCGTGCGCATGATGCAGGAAGGCGGCGCGATGATGATCAAGCTGGAAGGCGGCGAAGGGCAGGTAGAGATCGTCGAGCACCTCGCGCGTCACGACATCCCGGTTTGCGCGCACCTGGGACTCAAGCCCCAGTCCGTGCACAAGATCGGCGGTTTTCGGGTCCAGGGCCGGGAGGCCGAAAAGGCGAAAGAGATGAAGCGCGCCGCGAAGCGGCTGCAGGACGCCGGCGCGGACATCGTCCTGCTCGAGTGTGTGCCCAACGAGCTTGGCAAGTCGATCCGCAACGCGCTCGAGGTGCCCGTTATCGGCATCGGGGCCGGCCCCGATGTCGACGGCCAGATCCTGGTGCTTTACGACATCCTCGATATTACCCAGGGGAAGACGCCGCGCTTCGTCAGGAATTTCCAGGCGGGGCAGACGTCGCCGCTCGATGCCATCCGCGCCTACGTCAGCGCCGTCAAGGACCGCAGTTACCCGGCCCCCGAGCATTGCTTCTCCTGATCGCTGGAAGACGCCGATGGAACTAGTCACCACACGGGACGAGATTCGTGACCTGCACGAGGGCTGGCGCCACCACGGCGAACACGTCGCTATCGTGCCGACGATGGGCAATCTGCACGCGGGGCACCTGAGTCTCGTGGAGCTCGCCCGCGAACACGCCGAACGTGTCGTCGTGACGGTGTTCGTGAATCCCACGCAGTTCGGCGCGGGCGAGGACTTCGAGGAGTATCCGCGCACGCTGAAGCGCGACACCCAGCGGCTTCGCAAGCTCGAGGCGGACGTGCTGTTCACGCCCGACGTGAAAACCGTCTACCCGTTCGGCATCGACAGGGCCACGATCGTCTCCGTGCCGGGACTCACGCGCAATTTTTGCGGTGCGTCGCGGCCGGGTCACTTCGATGGCGTGACGACAGTCGTCGCGCGGCTGTTCGCGCTGGTGCAGCCGGACGTCGCCATCTTCGGGCAGAAGGACTACCAGCAACAGCTCGTGATCCGGCACATGACTGACGACCTGAGCCTGCCGATACGGATCATCACCGCGCCGACGGTGCGCGAGCCGGACGGCCTCGCAATGAGTTCTCGCAACCAGTACCTCGACGAGGCGGAAAGGGCGGTGGCCCCACAGCTGCACGCCGCGCTGCAAGCGGCCGGTGCCGAACTGCAATCCGGAAAGCGGAATTTCGACGACCTCGCGACCGAGACGCGGCGGCGGCTAGAGGCCGCCGGATTCGTGCCGGACTACGTGGCGATCCGCCGCGCCGAGAATCTCGAGCCGCCGGATCGCGACTGCGACGAGCTGGTCGTACTGGCGGCCGCGCACCTCGGCAAGGCACGCCTCATCGATAACATCGTGGTGACGATCTAGCGCGAAACGCGGTCGCGGCCGGCGTGCTTGGCTCGATAGAGCGCGGCGTCGGCGGCACGGATGAGGTTGTCCAGGTTGCCGTTGGGCGGCAGTTCGGCGACGCCCATCGAGATGCGCACCGGGATCTGGATCAGGGAGTCGCTGCCGTCGCCCGTGTCGCCGCTGACCGAGCGGCGTACCCGGTCGGCGACCACCAGTGCGGCCTGCACGTCCACCTCCGGCAGCAGCACCGCGAATTCGTCGCCACCGTAACGCACGAGCACGTCGCGCGGCCGGAATTGCTTGCGCAGGATTCGCGACACGGCCGACAAGGCGCGGTCGCCGGCGATGTGGCCGAAACGGTCGTTGAAGTCCTTGAAGTTGTCGACGTCGACCATGATGAGCGACACCGGCGCGTCATTCTCCACGCAGCGTGCGATCTCGCGCGGGAAGGAGTCCTCCATCGAGTGACGATTACCGAGCCCGGTCAGGGCGTCAGTCGTCGCGTGCTGCTCGAACTTGCGCAGCTCGCCGTAACTGTCGGCGATCACCTTGTTATGGCTGCGGACCCGCTCGGACAGGACGACGAGGAGGTTCTTGGCAAATTCGTGCGAGGCATCAACCATCTCCCAGAGGACGGACTGGTGGATGACCAGCAGGTGGGTGTCCTCGGCGCCAATGACGTACGCGGATGGGTCCCGATCCTCGATGATCGACATCTCCCCGACGCAGGCGCCGGTTTCCATGGTGGCCACCAACGGCCCGCCGGGCGATCCGACGTGCACGGTCAGGCTGCCGGAAAGCACGATGAATACGTACTCGTTCCTGGCGCCCGGCGACAACAGTAACTCGCCGCCGCCGAGGTCGCGCCGGTCGCAGCGTTGCAACAGGTCCTGCACGTCCTCCGGGCGCACACCCTGGAACAGCTCCAGGGCCTGCAGCAGGGAGCGTTGATAATCCGAGTTTATGGCCAGCGCTTGCTCCATCCGGGCATTCTGTCGAACTTCGGTCGCCAAAAACGCCGACTGGGCCACAATATGGTGAGTCGGGCCGGCCTGGTAACGTCTACTGGCCGTTGTCGAGGTCCTGCCGCGCGGCAGCGAAAGCGACCCGGTCTTCCTCGGTCGGTTCCGGGTAGCGCAGGCCGATGCTTTCCAGCGCGCTGATGACGATCTCGGCCACCCGCGCCCGCATGTAGGCCTTGCTGTCCGCAGGAATCGCGTACCACGGCGCCCAGGGTCGCGACGTCGCATTCAGCGCCTGCTCGTAGGCATGCATGTAGTCGTCCCAGTGCTGCCGCTCGACGACGTCCCTGGGTTCGAATTTCCAGTTTTTCGACGGGTCGTCGAGGCGCGCGAGGAAGCGGCGTTTTTGCTCGTCGCGGGAAACGTTCAGCCAGAACTTGATGATCACGGTGCCGTTCCGCGCAAGATGTTCCTCGTGTTCGCGGATGGAGCGCAGGCGGTCGTCCCAGATCGTCTCCAGGTTCAGCTCGCCGGGTATCTTTTGCGATGCGAGCAGCTGCGGGTGCACGCGGACCACCAGTACTTCCTCGTAAT
>DATIUU010000027.1:0-9287 GCA_035466635.1 Woeseiaceae bacterium | reverse complement strand
CGCGGTCGAGGTAACGCACGCGAATGTGCTCCGCGCGTTCGACTTCCTCGTAGTACCCGGGAACCGACAGGCAGCCTTCCTCCGTGACCGTGACGCCGTCTTTCTCGACGATGACCGGGTTGATGAAGACGTGCGGGTCGCCCTTGTCCGACGATACGTCCGCAACCAGCAGGCGCCGGTGGACGTCGACCTGCGTGGCCGCGAGGCCGATACCCGGTGCGGCATACATGGTCTCGAACATGTCGTCGATCAGCGCCCGCAGCGCGTCGTCGACCACGTCGACGGGAACCGCTTTCCTGCGCAGTCGCGGGTCGGGAAATTCCAGAATCGTCAGTTTTGCCATAATTCGCCTGCTGCAATTTCCGGGGGGAATCGGTGACTATGACCCGTTGAGGACATAATTATTCCACCCGGATATCGCGTCAAAATCTACAAAAAATCTCTAAACGTTTGACTTAATTGAATAAGTTACAGAAAATGCAGCCAGTTACGAGGCGTCTCCGGGCGCGTTTTGGGCCGGAAATGTGACGTAATAGGCAGCCGTGGCAATGCCGGAACGACATATTATAGCAACGCCGCGACTCGCCCGGCCCGATTCCGAAAATATGGAGCACCTGCGAACTATGGTCCCCCGCACACAAAGCCTGAATCCTTTCATCCGGCTCACCGCTGTTGCGCTGGCTGCCACCCTGGCCGGTTGCTCCCTGAACCCGTTCGCGAACGACGACGAGCCTGCCCCGGCACCGGCGAGCCAGCCGGCACCGAGCTATGACAGCGCCGCGCAGGCGCCGGTTCCCGAGTACAGCGGCCCGGTCGTCGAACGCGTCAGCCAGCCGGTACCGCTCGCCGACAACCATCCCAACGAGTACGTCGTGAAAGTCGGCGACACGCTGTGGGACATTGCCGCGACGTTCCTGAAAGACCCCTGGTTCTGGCCGGAGATCTGGCACATCAACACCCAGATCGAGAACCCGCACCTTATTTATCCCGGTGACGTGCTGGCGCTCGTCTACATCGACGGGCAGCCGCGCATCACCAACGTGCGCGCGTCCACCTACCGGCTTTCGCCGCAGGCACGAATCTCGCCGATCACGCAGGCGGTTACCAGTGTCCCGTTCGAATCGATCTCGGCGTTCCTCTCGAGCGGCGCCGTGCTCGAGAGGCGTGAGACGGACCAGTTGCCGTACTTGCTCGATACCCGCGGCGATCACCTGATCGCATCGGCCGGCAACCTGATCTACGTCCGCGGCCTGGACGACGCGCAGGTCGGCTCCCGCTACAACGTCGTGGAAGTGGGCGAACCGCTCATCGACCCGGACGACAACAGGCTCATCGGCTACCAGGGCAAGTTCATCGCCGAAGGCACGCTGCGCCGCACCGGCGACCCGGCGACGGTCGCGTTGACGGACAGCATCGAGGAAGCCGTCCCGGGTGACAGGCTCATCCCGGAGGTAGTGGACATACCGCTGAATTTCTACCCGCGCACGCCGAGCAACGCGATCGACGGCCGCATCATCTCGGTCGTGGGCGGCGTCACCCAGATCGGTCAGTACCAGGTGGTCGTGCTCAATCGCGGCACCCGCGACGGGCTGGCGGTCGGCGACGTCCTCACGGTCTACCAGACGGGCGAGACGATCGACGACCGCTTCGGCGGCGGCAGGGTACGCCTTCCCGACGAGGAAGCCGGCACGCTGATGGTATTCAAGGTTTACGATCGCATCGGCTACGGTCTCGTCATGGAAGCCACGCAGGCGATCCACATCCACGACACGGTGCGCAACCCGACCTGAGCCGGGGTTCGCGAGCATCCGCAAAGCGGCGCCTTCGGGCGCCGCTTTTTTTTGCACGATGCGCCGCGAATCGCTACGGCGCGGCGGCAGGCAGCCGCGGTATCATTCGCGAACCTTGGCGCACGACCCGGGATCCGCGGTGGACGACAACGAGTGGTTACAGCAGGAGAACCACCACCTTCTCAGGCTCGGGGACGACGCGTATCCCGAACTGCTGGCCGGCATCGCCGGACCACCTGCGCGGCTCTACGTCGTCGGCGACCCGGAACTCCTGCACCTGCCGGCGCTCGCGATCGTGGGCAGCCGCAATCCCACCAGCGGCGGCGCGCGGAACGCGTTCGAGTTCGCGCGGCACCTGGGCGCGACCGGCTTTTGCATCGTCAGCGGCCTCGCGCAGGGCATCGACGCGGCGGCGCATCGCGGCGCACTGGCGGCCCGGGCACCGACCGTCGCCTTTCTCGGCCACGGCATCGATCGCGTATACCCGGCCTGCAATCGCGATCTCGCGCATGAAATTGCACGCCATGGCGCCCTCGTGAGCGAGTTCCCGCTGGGCATGGCACCGAACAGGGCGCTGTTCCCGCAACGTAATCGCCTGATCAGCGGCAGCAGCCTCGGCACGCTCGTCGTCGAGGCGGCACGGCGCAGCGGATCGCTGATCACCGCGCGGCTCGCTGCGGAGCAGGGCCGCGAGGTCTTTGCGATCCCGGGCTCCATTCACAACCCGCTGTCGCGCGGCTGCCATCAGCTCATTCGCCAGGGTGCGAAACTGGTCGAGGGCGCGGAGGACATCGTCTCGGAACTCGCGCCGCTGGTCGGTCACCTGCTGGAGGAAATGGAGACACGGGCGCCGATCGCGGCAGCGGCCGCCGATGCGGATGAGGAGTATGTCAAACTGCTCGCTGCACTCGGTCACGACCCCGTCGAGATCGACGAACTCGCCGCGCGTTCCGGATTGACGATCGAGCAGGTTTCCTCCATGCTTCTGATCCTGGAGCTTGAGGGAAAGATCGAGAAGCTGTCCGGGGGACGCTACTCAATTCTGAGCTAGATATTTAGTCAAACGCCAGCCACCAAGGAGCCGCTCCAGGCATGAAGGAAAACGTACTCGACGTACTGATGTATCTTTTTGAAACGTACGTCGACACCGATCAAGACCCCGAACCGGATCAGAACGAACTTCGCGGCGAGCTGGCGAGCGCGGGCTTTGGCGATGCGGAGATCGACCGCGCACTCGACTGGCTCGAGTGCCTTTCCGAAGACCAGGAGGACCTGCTCTTCGGCACCCAGACGATTCACGGCACGCGCATTTACAACAGCATGGAACAGGAGCGCCTCGATGTCTCCTGCCGCGGCTATATTTCGTACCTGGAACAGATCGGAATCCTGACGCCGGCGCAGCGCGAAATCCTCGTAGACCGCCTGCTGGCGCTGGATGCGCCCGATATCGACGTCGAACAGATCAAGTGGGTCGTGCTGATGGTTTTGTTCAGCCAGCCCGGGCAGGAACTCGCCTATGCGCGCATGGAAGACCTCGTATTCGAAGAAAACACGGGGGCCGTTCACTGATGTGAACTGACCGGTTTTTGCGGTGCGCCGGAAACGCCGTTTCTTGACACGCTGCAACTAAGTATGTAATTCAACCGCGGCATTGACCGCGGTTTTTCATTATATGTCCAAGAATCTTGTCATCGTCGAATCGCCCGCCAAGGCGAAAACCATCAGCAAGTACCTCGGAAAGGATTTCGAGGTGATGGCGTCGTATGGCCACGTGCGCGACCTCGTTCCCAAGGAGGGGGCCGTCGACCCCGACAACAACTTCGAAATGAAGTACCAGGTCATCGAGCGCAGCGAGAAGCACGTCAACTCGATCGTGCGCGCGCTCAAGAAGGCCGACGCACTGTATCTCGCGACTGACCCGGATCGCGAGGGCGAAGCGATTTCGTGGCACCTGATAGAAATACTCAAGGAGAAAGGTGCGCTGAACGGCAAGCCCGTGCATCGCGTCGTCTTCTACGAAATCACGAAGAACGCCGTGCAGGAGGCGATCGAGCACCCGCGCGATATTTCCGACGACCTGGTAGGCGCGCAGCAGGCACGCCGCGCGCTCGACTACCTCGTCGGCTTCAACCTGTCGCCGTTGCTGTGGAAGAAGGTGCAGCCCGGCCTCTCTGCCGGCCGCGTGCAGAGTCCCGCCCTGCGGATGATCGTGGAGCGCGAACTCGAGATCGAAGCGTTCAGGTCGCGCGAGTACTGGACCATCGAAGCCGATCTCAGCAAGCACAGGCAGCCGTTCATGTCGCGGCTCGTTGCCTACAGGGGCGAAAAGGTCGAGCAGTTCAGCTTCGAAAACGAGACAGCCGCGCGCGAGGTCGAAAGGACGCTGCTCGACGCGGCCGGCGGCAAACTGACGACGATCAGCGTTACCAGGAAGCAGCGGCGGCGCAACCCGGCCGCACCGTTCACGACCTCGACGCTGCAGCAGGAGGCATCGCGCAAGCTCGGATTCAACACGCAGCGCACCATGCGCACGGCGCAGCGGCTTTACGAAGGCATTGAACTCCCGGGCGAAGGCAACGTCGGCCTCATCACTTACATGCGTACCGACTCGGTGACCCTTGCCGAAATCGCGATCAGCGAGATCCGCGACGTCATCGCGGAACGCTACGGCAGGCACAACGTCCCGGACGAGCCGCGCCAGTTCAAGACGAAGGCGAAGAATGCGCAGGAAGCGCACGAAGCCGTGCGGCCAACGTCGGCGGCGCGCCATCCCGACGATCTCCTCGGTGTGCTCGAGGACGACCAGCACAAGCTGTACTCGCTCATCTGGAAACGGACGATGGCCAGCCAGATGGTCTCTGCGGTGTTCGACACCGTTGCGATCGATTTCGCCGCGGGCCCGCAGGAAGCCGGCCACATCCTGCGTGCGAACGGCTCGGTGCTCGTCGAGCCCGGCTTCATCGCCGTCTACCAGGAAGGCAAGGACGACGCGAAGGACGATGAAGGCGACCGCCTGTTGCCGGATATCGAGGAAGGCGACGTCGTCGACCTCGACCTGCTCCGGCCGGAGCAGCATTTCACGGAACCGCCGCCGCGCTACACGGAAGCGAGCCTGGTCAAGGCGCTCGAGGAGTACGGCATCGGGCGGCCGTCGACCTATGCGAGCATCATTGCCACGCTCCGCAACCGCGAATACGTCGAGATGGACGGCAAGCGATTCCTGCCGACCGACATCGGCCGCATCGTCAACGGGTTCCTGACGGATCATTTTACGCAGTACGTCGACTACGACTTCACGGCGCGCCTCGAGGACGATCTCGACGCGGTATCGCTCGGCGAGAAGGACTGGATACCGTTGCTGGACAACTTCTGGCGGCCGTTCCGGAAGCTGTGCGAAGAGAAGGAAACCTCGGTGACGCGAGAGCAGGTCGCGCAGGCGCGCGAGCTCGGCACCGACCCGAAAACCGGCAAACCCGTCACGGTGCGCATGGGCCGCTACGGACCGTTCGTGCAGATCGGTACCAAGGACGACGAGGAAAAGCCGAAATTCGCCGGCTTGCGGCCCGGCCAGAAGATGAACGACATCACGTTCGAGGAGGCGATGGAGCTTTTCAAGCTGCCGCGCCAGCTCGGCGAGACGCCCGACGGGCAGCCGGTATCGGCCAGCGTCGGACGCTTCGGCCCGTACGTGCGTTACGGCGACAAGTACGTGTCCATCCGCGGTGACGACGACCCCTACACGATCGAGCTGCCGCGCGCGCTCGAACTCATCGAGCAGAAGAAGATCGAGGACGCGAACCGCATCATCCAGGACTTCGAGGAAGCGGGTGTCCAGGTCCTGAACGGCCGTTACGGGCCGTATATCACCAACAAGGCGAAGAACGCGCGCGTACCGAAGGATCGCGAGCCGAAGTCGTTGACGCTCGAGGAGTGCCAGGAATTGCTGGCCGCCGCCCCCGAACGCGGGCGCCGCGGCAAGAAGAAGACGAGCAAGAAAGCGGCAGCGGACGAGCCGCCCCGCAAAGCGGCAGCGAAGAAGAAAGCGGCAAAGAAGAAGACCAGGAAGAAAGCCGCCAAAAAAGCCGCGAAGAAGAAAAAGGCGGATTAGCGAGGCTGCAGGATGACGATGGCTGCCAGGTACGCATCCGACGTATTGCTGGGTGGCGGCATCATCGCCTACCCCACCGAGGGCGTTTTCGGTCTCGGCTGCCTGCCCGACGACGTGGATGCCATCGAGAGAATCCTGCGGATCAAACAGCGCAGCCCGCTGAAGGGTCTCATCCTCATCGCCGCGCGACCCGCGCAGCTCGATGCCTGGATCGACCCGGCCGACAGCGGCGCACTGCCGGAGCCCGACCCGCGGCAGCCGGTTACGTGGATCGTGCGGCCGGCCGCACGGGTCCCGGCGATCGTGACCGGTGACAATCCCGGCCTCGCGGTTCGCATTACGACCAACCCGACCGCGGCCGCGATCTGCAACGCGGTGGACATGCCGATCGTGTCGACGAGCGCAAACGTGTCCGGCAGGCCGGTCGCGCGCAACGGCTTCGTCCTGCGCCGCAACTTCGGGCGTCTCGTGGACTTCGTCGTCCCGGGTGAATGCGGGCCGGCCAGCGGGCCCTCGGAAATCAGGGAGCTCGAAACAGGAAGGGTGTTGAGGCCGGGACAGTCATGAGCGACATCAAAGAGGTCAGGGCTTACCTGCAGTCGTTGCAGGATCGAATCGTGGCCGAACTCGAACAGCTGGACGGCAAGGAGCGCTTTCATCGCGACGCCTGGGACCGGCCCGAGGGCGGCGGCGGCGAGAGCCGGGTATTGAAGCGCGGCGGCGTGTTTGAGCAGGCGGGTGTGAACTTCTCGCACGTCTTCGGCGAGCAGCTGCCGCCGTCGGCGACGAAGTCGCGGCCCGACCTCGCCGGGCGGGGATTCCAGGCGATGGGCGTGTCGCTCGTGCTGCACCCCGAAAACCCCTACGTGCCGACGACCCACGCGAACCTGCGCTATTTCGTCGCGGGCGACGAACACGACGATCCCGTGTGGTGGTTCGGCGGTGGCTTCGACCTGACGCCGTACTACCCGTTTCGCGAGGACGTCGTCGCGTGGCACGAGGCCGCGAAGCGCGCCTGCGACCCGTTCGGCGAAGATCGCTACCCGAAGTACAAGCAATGGTGCGACGAGTACTTCTTCCTCAAGCACCGCAACGAGACACGCGGTGTCGGGGGCCTGTTTTTCGACGACCTCAACGACCTGGGGTTCGAGAGGAGCTTCGAGTTCGTGCGCGCGGTCGGCGATACTTTCTTGAAGGCCTACGCGCCCATCGTTCTGCGGCGCCGCCGGCACCGCTACGGCGAACGGCAGCGGGAGTTCCAGCTGTACCGGCGCGGGCGCTACGTCGAGTTCAACCTGATCTACGATCGCGGCACGCTGTTCGGCCTGCAGTCCGGCGGCCGCACGGAATCCATCCTCATGTCCCTGCCGCCGCGGCTGCGCTACGAGTACGACTGGCATCCCGAGCCGGGGTCGCCCGAAGACCTGCTTTACAGCGATTACCTGCAGCCGCGCGACTGGCTGTAAAACGGCCGCTTTCGCCGGTATTTGCCGCTCGACGCAACCATCCGCCTTGCCGGAGCATCCAGCAGGTATGCACTGCGTGCAGGCGGGTGTCGGCCCGCCGCGCCCTGAACCTTCCGCGAGAGAGCAATAACCAAACCAGAAACCGGCCGCTCCGGGTGTGTGCGCCGGCGCGCCGCGATTTTTCTTTTGCCGGGGTGAGTGGTAACGTCGACAGCTTCGAAGCGCGCTGCGACAACCATCGCCTGAGCGCGCAGGTTGCAACTGGCACCCGGTGGTCATTGCCGGCCGAATGGGGCAGTTGCCGGATCTTCGTATTCGGCGATGACGCTGCCACCTTCGAGTTCATCGAGCACCGCGCGGACCCGGGTGGCCAAGATGTCGGCGGTAGCGCCGTGGCGAGCAGCGATGTCGTGGATTGATGAGATCGAAGTCAGTGATGCCGACGGCCGCCTGGCCGAGATATACGAGGAACTGGTCGAGAAGCGCGGCAGGATTTCCAACATCCTGAAGGTCCACAGCCTGAACCCGGAGGCGCTGTCCGCCCACCTCGACCTTTACATGACACTGATGTTCGGCACGTCGCGGCTGAGCCGCGCCGAGCGTGAAGCGATCGGTGTCGTGGTCTCCGCGGAAAACGAGTGCGCGTACTGCGTCAACCACCACGCCGTGGCGCTGCGGCACTTCATAGACGACGAGGAAACGCTCGGCATGCTGGCCACGGCGGACGGGCTGGAGACGCTCGAGCCGCGCCTGTCCAACATCGTGCGCCACGCCCAGAAGCTGACGTCCGCGCCGGATGCGATGACCGAGTCCGACCTGGGGGAGCTTCGCGCGGTGGGGCTCAGGGACCGGGACATCCTCGACCTGACCCTGATCACGGCCTATTTCAATTTCGTCAACCGGCTGGTCCTCGGCCTCGGGGTGGAGTTCACGGACGAGGAAGCGAGGGGCTACCTGAACGACTGAAACCCCTGTTTGGCGCTGGCCGCAGCGTTCCCGAATGTGGTAACTTCGTTAAAAATCCGCCACTTCGGAAATACTTCTTAAGTAGGTTAAGAAAAATCCTCGGCCGCTCAGTCGCTTAGCGTGTGGACACGGGCTGCCGGGCCGGCGCTATCTCCGTGAAACCAGCAACTGTTTTTAGCGGTTTACTCCTGTCGCTCTGCACGGCAGGCGCGCTCGCGTCCAGCGACTCGCCGCTGCGTGACGCGGGCGTCGCGCGCGGCCTGCAGCTCGCGGGCGTGGACGACCCGGCGGCGCGCAAGGTGTACATCGCGCAATTGCGCGCGCCGTCGGCCGCGGAGTTTCACGCGACGCTGCAAAAAACGGCGGCGCCGGCGACGGTTCAGAAGCCCTCGCGGATCACGTTCGACAGGGCCAGCCCGGCCGTCGCGACCCATGCCGAGAAGCTCCGCGCCGCGCAGGACGAGCTGCTCATGAAAGCGGCGCCCGACGCGCACAAGATCTACAGTTACGTCTACGGGTTAAACGGATTCGCGGCCGTAATGACCGCGACCCAGGCGCACAAGCTCGAGAACATGCCGCAGGTGCTGCGCGTCTGGGAAGACGAGATCCGGCCGCTGGCAACCAATTTCAGCCCGGGTTTCCTCGGCCTGTTCGACGCGGACGGCGGGCTGCGCGGGCCCGAGGGACTGGACGGTGACGGCATCGTCATCGGTTTCATCGACAGCGGCATCTACCCGGAGCACCCGGCCCTGTCGGACACGAAGGAAGCCGACCGTCCGCGCCTGTGCCGCAGCACCTGGGCCGACGTTTCGTTTCTCGGCCAATGGCTGTGCCGCCGCTTCGACAAGCTGGAAGACAAGCTGGTCTTCGATCCGCCGGAGAACTGGAACGGTATCTGCGAGGCGGGCGAAACCTTCGACGACACGCACTGCAACAACAAGCTGATCGGCGCCCGCT
>DATIUU010000026.1:0-3096 GCA_035466635.1 Woeseiaceae bacterium | reverse complement strand
CTTCGGTGACCCGGTAAACACGGCTTCCAAGCTCGGCGAGGATCTCGCGATCAAGGCGGAAACGCTGGTGACAAAACGCGCCCTCGAGCACTCGACGCTGCGGATACCGGAGACGGCAGAACGCATGGTCGCACGCATATCGGATATCCAGATCAAGTACGTGCGGCTGCCGATGACGGAACTCGACAAGGATGCACTGGAATGAGCCGGCAGCTGAGCGAGGCACAGGCGCTGCGCAGCGTACTGGAGGTCACGCGCAAGCTGAGCGCGCCGTTCGATCTCGACACCATGTTGACGGAAGTCGTCGACGCCGCCCGCCAGGTGCTCGATGCCGACCGGGGCACGGTATTTCTCTACGACGAGAGCTCGAACGAACTCGTGGTCAGGGTGGCCACGAATCTCGGCAGCATCCGCATACCCGCCGACAAGGGCATCGTCGGCGAGTCCGCCATGTCGCGCAGGCTCATCAACGTCCCGGACTGTTATGCCGACGAACGCTTCAATCGAGCCATCGACAGGGAGACCGGCTACCGCTCCCGTTGCATGCTCACGATCCCGCTGATCGGCTTTGAGGACACGCTGGTCGGGGTGCTGCAGATACTCAACAAGAATTCCGGCGTGTTCGACGACCAGGACGAGTTCGTCGCCACTGCCCTCGCCGCGCAGGCGGCCGTGGTGCTGCACCGCGCGAAACTAATCGAGACCATGATCGCGACCGAGCGGCTCGACAGGGAGATCACGGTCGCGCGCGACGTGCAGATGGGCACGCTGCCAAAGGAAATGCCCCGGATCGCAGGCTACGGCTTCGCGGGCGCCTTCTCGCCAACCGACCAGACCGGCGGCGACCTGTACGATTTCGTACCGCTGTCCGATAAACGCCTGTTCCTGCTCATGGGCGACGCCACCGGGCACGGTATCGGCCCTGCGCTGAGTGCCACGCAGGTGCGCGCGATGCTGCGCATGGCTTTACGCCTAGGCGCCGGCCTCGACGATGTGTTCGTGAACATCAACGACCAGCTCGTCGAGGACCTCCCCGAAGACCGTTTCGTGACGGCCTTCTTCGGCTTGCTGGACGCGAGCACCCACACGGTGCGGTTCCACTCGGCAGGCCAGGGACCGATCATGCATTACCATGCCGCCGGCAAGACTTATGACTGGCACGAGCCGTCGACTTACCCCCTCGGCTACATGGCGCAGAAGAATCTGGGTCCCGGCGTGTCGGTGAAACTGGAGCCCGGCGACATCCTGGGCCTGATCTCGGACGGCATCTACGAATACGAGAACGAGGTCGGCCTGCAGTTCGGCCAGAAGGGTGTCCGCTCGGTCATCGACGCGATGCCGGGCGGCAAGGCGCAGGAACTCGTGCCGGCCATCATGCACGCCGCGCGGATGCACGGCGGCAGGGCCCCGCAGGCCGACGACATCACCATCGTGCTCGTCAGGCGCGATTTCTAGGGCGATGGCCGCGCAGTCCTTCGAGCGCAGCATCGATTCGGTAGCCGAGATCTACCGCTACAGCGAGGACCTCATGGCCGCGTCCGGCATCGACGAGTCCGTGCGCTTCCCGGTGCACCTCGCCATCGAGGAATTGTTCGTCAACCTGGTCCACTACAACCCCGGCGCACAGCGCGATATTCTCATCGACGTCGAGGTGGCCGACGGCGGCGTCGCCGTGACGATTACCGACTACGACGCGGCCGAGTTCGACGTTACCCGGCAGCGCCCGGTGGATACCGGGGCCTCGCTCAGGGAGCGCAAGCCGGGGGGTTTGGGGCTGCACCTGATTCAACATATGGTCGATACGCTCGAATACGACTATCGGGACGGGCGGAGTAAACTCCGTTTCAGCAAGGAGCCGGGAACAACCGATGTTTGAGATAGACTATGCCGAGAACGGCGAGATCCGCTGCAGCGGGCGCCTGGACGCGGCGCAAAGCGCCAGGGCGGAGGCCTTCCTCGGGCGCCTGGACGCCAGCCACACGCTCGATTTCGAGCGCCTGGAATACATTTCGAGCGCCGGCTTGGCTATACTGCTGAAAACCCAAAAAAGGCTGTCCGGGAACGGCGCAGCAATAAGAATAATAAACGTCAACAAGCACATATACGACATATTCCGTTACTCGGGTTTTAACACGATCTTCGAGATCGAGACCCTGTAGAGCTTTTGCAGGAGACAGAGAGAGGTGCCCCGGCCAACTTTTCTGGTGGCCGCCTGTAGGTATGACTGAGCCAGACGACATCAAGCTGATGGAGCGGTGCAGTAACGGCGATCGGCAGGCATTCGAGATGCTGCTCGGCAGGTACGAGAAACCGGTTTTCAACGCGGCGTACAGGATGCTGAACAGCCCGGACGACGCGCGCGACGTGACGCAAATCGTGTTTCTCAAGGTCTACGAGCATCTCGACCAGTACGACCCGAAATACCGCTTTTTCAGCTGGATTTACCGGATAACGCTGAACGAATCCATCAACTGGCTCAAAAAGACGAATCGCCTGGATGCGCTCGACGGTGACACGGCAGATACCGCGGGCGGTCCGGAACAGGAAGCCGGGAACCAACAGTTGAGCGAGGGTATGCAGGCAGCGCTAATGACAATCAATCCGGACTACCGGGCCGTGATCGTCCTGAAACATCTGCTCGGTTGCAGCTACCAGGAGATCAGCGAGGTCCTGGAAATCCCGGAGAAGACGATCAAATCGAGGCTCTACACGGCGCGCCAGCTCCTGCAGCAGACACTTACCGAACGCGGATTGCACAGATGACTATCGAGCCGAAATATTTCGAGCTGATCCAGGCGGAGATCGACGGTGAAATCGACGCGGCCGGGAAGGCCGAACTCGAGACCTTCCTCGCCGACAGCGAAGAAGGACGGGCCGTCTACGAGGAACTGGAGACGCTGTGCCGTTCCCTCGACGGCATGCCGTCGCTCGACCCGCCGCCGCACCTGCGGCACGTGCTGCTGAACCAGGCACCGGTCAAGGCGGCCCCGCGGCCCGCGCCCGGTCTCCTGCAACGCCTTTTTTCGGGGCCGCTGCTCGGCTACGTGGGCGTCTTCGCGGCCGGCGTCACGCTGACGCTGGCACTGGTCGACTCGG
>DATIUU010000025.1:0-1728 GCA_035466635.1 Woeseiaceae bacterium | reverse complement strand
CATCGATCAGGAGCAGGTCGCCATCCTTAAGCTGGGCCCTGTTGTCCACGTAATGGAGCGTGCAGGCGTTGCGGCCGGACCCGATGATGGGGTTATAGGACGTCCGGGCATCGTTGCGGCGGAACTCGTGAACGAACTCGGCCTCGATCTCGTACTCGAACATCCCCGGCCGCACGACCCGCATCGCTCGCCGGTGGGCGCTCACCGCGACCTTCGCCGCCCGGCGCATGGCCGAGATCTCCGCACGGCTCTTGTACAGGCGCATGTCGTGCAGCAGGTGCTCGAGCGCGACGAACTCCTGCGGTGTATGCACGCCCCTGGATGCCCGCGACCGCAGCGACTTGACCCAGCCCGTGATGCGTGCGTCGAAATCCGCGTACATGCCCATGGTGTAGTAGACCCGTGTGCACGACTCGATGATGCCCGGCAGGATGTCGTCGATGTCGTCGATCGGGAAGGCGTCGTCGGCGCCGTAGTATTCGATGGCGCCCTCGGGCCCCATCCGCGAGCCGTCCCAGAGCTCCTTCTGCTGGTCCCGCTCGCGGCAGAACAGCAGGAACTCGCCGGCGTCGCGGCCGGGCACCAGGACGGCAACGGCCGCCGGTTCCGGAAACCCGGTGAGGTAATAGAAATCGCTGTCCTGGCGATAGCGATGTTCGACGTCGCGAGTCAGGGTACGGATGGGCGCCGCCGGCAGGATGGCGATACCGCCGGCGCCGACCATGCTCAGCAGCTGCTTGCGCCGGCGAAGGAATTCTTTGCTCTTCATTGACAGGATACGGACTGGGACAGGGGCGCTACCATTCTAACCGGCGCCGGGGGTTCAGTGCAGTGTCTCGCCGGCTTCGGCCTGCGGGTCTCCGGACCGGCCGCGGAATTCAGCGAGCTCTTCGTAGGCCAGCTGCACCGCGACACGGACGTACTCGACGATCTCGGCATACGCCGCCTCGTTCGTCTCGTCGTCGCTTTCCTCGTCGGCCGCCGCGCGCGTCAGCTGCAGCATGTCCCGGATGATGTCGGCAATGGGGTCCTCCGCCAACCGCCGCTTCAACGCCTCGCCGTGATCGGCGGACACGAGCCCGTGCAGAAACCCCTCGCACCAGCGCGCCAGGGCGGACGCCCTCATCGACGCGCTGTCACTGTCGTCGGGGAGCAGCGGTTCGAATTCGGACAGCCGTTCCGACAGCTGCCGGAGCGTGCCCTGGAAAAGCGTGTGCAAGAGGTCCCCGCACTCGGTACGCGAGGCATCGGACTCGCTGGTTCCCTCGAGGACCTGTTGCAGCCAGCCGATCCCCGCGTCGGCACCGGCGACCGCGAGGCGGCTCGACAGCAGGCCGTGCGCCTGGGCCGCATCCCAGGATGCGCCGCAGCGCCGCAAAGCGTCGTTCAAGTTGCGGTAGTCGACTTCGGATCCCATGGTCCACCTGCCCGGCCGGAGCCAATGCCGGGCTATGATCCCACGTATGCGGCGCCCGGGCCATCGCGCCCCTGATTAGGTCGTATTGGCGATTGATTCTGCCCCGCTGCGTGTCTATATTGATCGCCATGGCCGAGAATAAAACTACGACGTTCGAGCACGAACTGAGACGCCTCGAAAAGCGCGTGGATGCGCTGGTTCGCGTCTGTGATCAGCTCCAGGACGAGAACAAGTCGCTCAAGCAGCGGCAGGACTTATTGACGGCGGAACGCGCCAACCTCCTGCAGAAGAACGAGCAGGTGCGCGCGCGC
>DATIUU010000024.1:0-11747 GCA_035466635.1 Woeseiaceae bacterium | reverse complement strand
TGTTGCCGGTCAGAAGAGAACCGCAGCGCATCACCCAGGTTCAGCCACGCAAAGTTCGCCTGCGGAAGCAACTCGGTCGCGCGTCGTTGTATGTTGGCCGATTTTTCGAAATCTCCGAGGTAATAGTAGACCGACCCCAGGGCCGACAGGTAGTAAACGTCCTGCTGAATGTCGAGAGACGTCTGGAGCGGACCTACCGCTGCCTCGAACTCGCCGGTCATCAGCAGCGAATTCCCCAGGTTGCCCTGGCCCACCCAGTTTTCGGGATCGAGAAAGACGACTTGCCGATAGGCTGTCGCGGCTTGAGAATACCGACCCGCATAGTAGTAAAGTCCGCCCAGCGCCAGGAAGTTACGCCAGTTACCGGGCTGCATGTCGATTGCCCTTTGCAAATGGTGCTCCGCCTCGTCGAATTGCTGGTCGATCTCCAGTACAGCGGCCAGGCCTCGCATTGCGTCCACGTCTTTCGGATTGATTTCGAGCGCACGTCGGTAGGCTCTGCTTGCTGCCGAAATTTCGCCGGTACGTAGCCTGAGCGCACCGAGCGACGTATAGACCACGCCGAGATTGGGGCTCAAGGCCAGCGCTGAACTGCATGCGGCTTCAGCACGTGAAATTCTGGACGCGTCCTTGTTCAGCTCATATTTCGCTATGTAGGCCCGGCACAGTCCTGCGTGAGCTGCAGAATAACTGGCATCGATGGCCAGAGCTTCCTCAAAATATCCTATTGCGTTGTCAATAGACTCATTTGACGGTGGCGTGTCCAGCATTGCCTTGCCGCGCCGGAACCATATGTAAGCATCCAGATCCGGCTTTTCCTCATCCACGATGACGTCCAGATGTGGATCTTCCGGCAATGCAACGCGAAGATTGGCGACCGCCAGTTCCGTAATTTCTCGTTGTACATCCAGGTGATCCGTCAGTTCGGTTTCAAAGCTTCGCGAGAACACGTGAAAACCCGTCGCCGATTCAACAAGCTGCACTACGACCTTGAGTTCATCGCCGATCACGCGAACGCTGCCTTCCAGGAAATAGGCAACTCGCAACCGTCTCCTGACGAGATCGGAAGACGCGTTCTGCGGCAACGACCAGGAATCGCCGCGTGAGGACACGGCCAACCCGGGGACTCGCGCCAGGCGGTCGAGAATGTCTTCGCCGAGCCCCTGGCTGAAGATCTCGCCGGTTTCATTGCCACCGATGTTGAGGAACCTGAGCACTGCGATCGAGTTCGGCAGCACCGGCAGCAAGGCCTCTTCCTCGGCCACGGTGACCTCCGCGCCGCCAGGTACCTGGAAACCCACGGTGAGCTGATATGCAGCTGCGCCGACTGCGGCGATGCCATATGCCAGCACGATCGACAGGTAATTGCGCTCGAGGCCGGACAAAAGCCGCCCGGACTGCCTGCCACGGTCGAGAAGCCAGCGCCCCTCGCTACGTTCCAGCAACCACGCGAGGACCAGCACGAACGGGAATCCGCCGATCGCGGCGAACGTCACAAGCGTCGGAACCCAGGCAGGCAGGTTGAGCACGGGCGTCGTTATGTCGGCAACCTGGATCAGCAACCAGCTGAACACCAGGTAGGCCGCCGCGGCCTGCACGACGCCGCGGCGCATGAGATTCCCTATGAAGCTGCCATCCTCCGGGACCGGGTGGACGCCCGTTTCGGACGCCGGCCCGGGTTCGTCGATGGAACGCGGCTGCTGCAGCAGCCGGTAGCCGCGGCGCGGCACGGTCTGGATCACCGACGGGCTGCCCGCATGGTCCTTGCAGCAGCTGCGCAGTTCGCTGATCACGTGCGTCAGCGCTTCGGGGCTACCCGCGTTCTCGCCCCACACCGCCCTCAACAGCTCGTCGCGTTCAACCAGCTCGAAAGGCCTCTCGGCCAGGTACAGCAGGACCTCGGCGGCCTTCGGTTTCAGGTGTGTCTCGAAGCCGGGGCCAGACACGCGGCCGGTCGCCGGCTCGATCAGCAGGTCTTGCAGGTAGAACCCTTTCAACAAGCGTTGCTGCATTCGAGCGCCCGCGGGTGGTCGAGCGTGAAGGATATCACCCCGGGGTATCGCCGCGCTCGAACAGGCCTGTAATTGCGTCCCCATCGGATTCCCGGGCTGCTTCGCTCTCGCAGGCTTGCTATAGCCTGCGCCTCCTCTAGACTGTAGGGCTTTCGTTTGCCTCTATCAGAAGAATACAAATGACTCGCCGAATTGTTTGTCTCGTTCTCCCGTGGCTCGCCGCCTCCGCGGCGCTCGCCGATCCCTTCACCGCTGAACACCTCGTGCGCATCGACCGCGTCGGCGCGCCGGCGGTCTCGCCCGCCGGCGATCTCGTCGTCTACGCCGTGCGGCATACCGACATGGACGCGGACAAGGGCCGCTACGACCTGTGGTTGAGCACGATCGACGGTGCCGCGCCCCGGCGGCTGACCACGCACGAGGCCAACGACACCAGCCCGGCCTGGTCGCCGGACGGCCGTTCCATCCTGTTCCTGTCCTCGCGCGGCGAGACAACGCAGGTCTGGCGCCTGCCGGTCGGCGGGGGCGAGGCGCAGCCCGTGACCGATCTGCCCCTCGATGTCGGCACCTTCCGCGTATCGCCCACCGGGGACCGGCTGGTGGTCTCGCTTTCGGTGTATCCCGATTGCGATGACCTGCAGTGCACGGTCGACCGGGCTGCCGCAGCCGCCGACGACAAGGTGACCGCGCAACGCTACGACCGGCTGTTCATGCGCCACTGGGATCACTGGCTCGACGACCGGCGCTCGCAGCTCTTCGCCATTCCCCTGAATGACAAGGGCGAAACCGAGGGCGCGCCCGTGCGCCTGAGCCGCGTGGATGCGGATGTACCGTCACGGGTCTGGGGCGGCAACGAGGAATACGCCATCTCGCCGGACGGCAAGACCCTCTACTTCGCGGCCCGGCTGCGCGATCGCGACGAGCCGACGTCGACGAATTTCGATATCTACGCCGTGCCCATGAACGGCAAGGGCGAGCCCGAAAACCTCACACGTGACAACGAGGCCTGGGATACGTCGCCAATCGTGAGTCCCGACGGCCGTTACCTCGCGTGGCTGGCGATGTCGCGGCCGGGATTCGAGGCCGACCAGTTCCAGGTCGTGGTGCGTGACCTGCGTTCCGGCAAGAACCGCGTGCTGACCGAGAACTGGGACCGTTCACCTTCATCGATCGCGTTCGCACGCGACGGCCGGTCGATCCTCATGAACGCCCAGGATGTCGGGCACAAGACACTCTGGGAACTCGGCCTCGACGGCGGCGAGCCGGTCAAGCTCGTTTCACGCGGCACGGTCAGCGCTTTCGGCGACGCGGGCGACTACATCGTGTACACCCGCAACAGCCTTGATTCGCCCGACGAACTGCATGTTTTCGACCCGGACACCGGCGACACCCGCAGGATCACGGATTTCGCCGCGAGCACGCTGGCCGGCGTGAGCATGGGTGAGTTCGAACAGTTCTCCTTCGAGGGCGCCGGCGGCGATACGGTATACGGTTTCGTCGTCAGGCCCGCGGACTTCGAGCCCGGCAGGGCATACCCGGTGGCGTTCCTGATTCACGGCGGACCGCAGGGCAGTTTTTCCAACAGCTTCCATTACCGCTGGAATCCGCAGACGTATGCCGGACAGGGCTTCGCCGCGGTCATGATCGATTTTCACGGCTCGACCGGCTATGGCCAGGCATTCACCGACAGTATCTCGGGCGACTGGGGCGGAAAGCCGCTCGAGGACCTCAAGCTCGGCCTCGCTGCCGCGCTGGATCGCTTCGACTTCCTCGATGGCGACCGCGTGTGCGCGCTGGGCGCTTCCTACGGCGGCTACATGATCAACTGGATCGCGGGGCTTTGGCCCGACGGTTTCCGCTGCCTCGTCAACCACGACGGCGTGTTCGACAACCGCTCGATGTATTACACGACGGAAGAACTGTGGTTCCCCGAGTGGGAACACGGCGGGCCCTACTACTCGAATCCGGAGGGCTACGAAAAACACAACCCGGCACTGTTCGTCGATCGCTGGCAGACGCCGATGCTGGTGATCCACGGCGAACTCGACTACCGCGTACCGGTGACCCAGGGCATCGCCGCATTCACGGCGGCACAGCGCCGCGGCATCGAGAGCCGCTTCCTGTACTTTCCCGACGAGAATCACTGGGTGCTGAAGCCGCACAACTCGGTGCACTGGCACGAGCAGGTCAACGCCTGGCTGCACCAGTACCTCGGCGAGTGAACGCCGGCAGGCTCGTTACGGCGACGCCGTCAGGTCAGTGAAACGACCTGCGGCGTTACGAGCTTCGCGTAGTCGCTGTAAGCCATCTTGACGAGTTCGGTATGCGAACCCGCATTGAAGGCGATCTCGTCGTCTTCAGTCAGCTGCTCGGCAACGAATACGCCCATGTCGTAGAGATTGCCAAACGGCGGCATGGCGCCGAGCTCGCAATCCGGGAACAGGCGTTTGAACTCGTCTTCCGAGGCCAGCACGACCTCGTCCGCACCCAGCGCACTCTTGAGATGACGGAGATCGACGCGGCGTGATGCGGGCAGGACGGCCATCGCGTATTCACCGTCCACCTTGACGATGACGGTCTTGGCGAGTTCCTTGCCCGGGATGCGCGTCAGCTCTGCGATCCGCTGCGCGGTGTAGGCCGGCGAGTGACTGATGGTGACATACTGGACGTCGTGTTCGTCGAGATAGTCTTGCAGCTTCTGGACAGGCATTTTCATTCCCCTTGATGGGTCTCGAACCCCTGCTTCAATCCAAGTATAGACGAAATGCCGGGAAACAAGAGCCGGCGCGGGGGCGTCGCCGGTCGCTGAGAGGCGCCGTTACCGCCCGCTGTCGACAACCAGCTGTGGCGACGTAACGTCGATCCGGTGCTTCCGCATCAGCTGGCAGAGGGCCGCACGCGACGTCTCGAGCTTCGCTGCCGCCACCGCGAGATCGCCGTTGGAGACGGCGAGCGCCGTCAGCAACGCACTCAGTTCGGCCGCTTCGCGCGCTTCGTCGAGCGTCATGGCGATGCGGCCCCGGGTACGGTTGTCGAGACCGAGGTCGCTGCTGTAGAGCGGCCCGCGCTCGCACATGACGATCGCCTTCTTGATGCGGTTGAGCAATTCACGCACGTTGCCCGGCCAGCCCCATTGCTGCATCGCGAGCCGCGCCTCGGCCGAGAACCCCACGACGCGCCGGCGGGAACCCGGGGTGGTGAACCTGTGCAGGAAGTAGTCCGCAAGCAGTTGCACGTCGCTGCCGCGTTCGCGCAGCGGCGGCGCCTCGATGCTCACGACGTTCAGCTGGTAATAGAGCGCCTCGCGAAAGCGCCCCTGCTCCACGGCCGATTCCAGGTCGGAGCTGGACGTGGAGATGATGCGTACGTCGAGGCGTCCGCGGCCGGTGGCCACGCCGTCACGTTCCTCGCTGCGCAATGCCCGCAGCAGGCGCGCCTGCGAGCCCAACGAGAGGTCCTCGATTCCGTCGAGAATCACGGTGCCGCCTTGTGCCGCCTTAAGCGCAGCGAGTAGTGCCGCTGGTACCTGCCGTCCCGGCCCCGCCGCGCAATCGACACTTACGCAGGGCCTGCCGGCGCGATCCGAGAGCGTGTGGACGGCCCGCGCGATGCGGTCCTTGCCGGTGCCCGGTTCACCGCCGACGAGCAGCGGTGACGTCGAGGATGCGATCCGCGGCAAGGCGGCGAGCAGTGCGCGCATGGGCGCGCTCGTGCCGATCATTCCGTGGTTTTCGGCGCCATCGAGGCCGAATTGTGTGCTGCAGGCCGGCTCGGACTGCGAGCGCCGGTCATCGCTCATGGTATTGAGGCCAGTTGCTGCTGAGATCAATACGCAGTACCGGGCCGCCGCCAAAAAGTTGGTGACAGATCGGCAATCGGGAGCTTCGAACGGTTTTCTAGGTTACTGCGAGCTGTCCTGGTTCAGCGCGAAATGCACCTCGTCCTCTCCCTGGACGAGTACCGCGTAGTCCGGGCCGGCCTCCCTGACGGACCAGCCATCGAGACTGCCGTTGCTCTGCAGGCGCACCGTCGCGGCCTCTTGACGGTCGTTGAGCACCAGGACCCGCTCGCCATTTGCGCTGACGACGCCCGTCAGCTGCCAGCGATCGCGCAGCTCGTCGGCCGCGGAGTCCTGCACGGGTTCGTCCGCCACGCGCCGCTCGATCGGCGCCACCGGTGTGGACTGGAAGGCGACCTGCGGCGACACGGGCTCGGGCGGAACCGCAACGGTATCGTCCCGGGTCGCGGCGAGAAACCACATCGCGATCGCGAGCGCAGCAACGGCGGCGGCGGCGGCCGGCAAAACCAGCGCAGGCCGGAAACGGCGCTTCGGCGCTGCGGGCTCCGCCGGTCGCAGCCAGTCGCGGGCCGTCAACGGTTGCTCGAGTCTCGACTCCAGCCAATCGGTGATGGCGGCCCACTGCTCGGTGTCCCTGCGGACCTGCGACGGCGCCATCTCGTGGATGCAGCGCCCGTCTGCCGCGGCATGCGTGTAATTCTGGCTGTCGCGCAGCGTGCCGACGAGATTGATCGACAGGCGGTCGAGGAAACGGAGCAGCTGCTTGTAGGCGACCGTGCGCTCTTTCACGCGATTCGCCACGATGCCGAGGCGGCCGTTGCGCCGGCTCACCTGGGCTTTCAGCAGCAGCTGGGAAACGAGGCGCGAGGCCGCGTGGATATCGAGGTCGGACGGCAGGACCGGCACCAGGATCGCGTGCGCCCCGCAGGTGTAGTCGATGAGTGCGTCGCCCGACAGCCCGGCGGGCGCGTCGATGACCACGTAGTCGACCTCGGCAGGAACGACGACCGTGCCGGAGCCGCCTTGCGGGGCCGGCAGCGCGTGGATTCTCGCCAGGGCATCCGGGCGATTCCGCAGCCAGTGCGTGCTGGAACCCTGGCGATCCATGTCCAGGAGGCCGACGTTGCGGCCCGTGGAAGCCAGGTAGCCCGCCAGGCTGAAGGCGAGGGTCGTCTTCCCCGATCCGCCCTTCGGATTGAGGACGACGACCTTATGCAGTCTTTTTTTCCCCGCCAGCTCGAGCAACGCCCAACCCCGTCAACCCCAAAAAAACTCGCTCCGCGATTGAACATAAGGCTAGCAGGGCACCCACCGCCCCGGTACTGGTCGTTCGGCCAGTTCTACTGCACCCGGCGCTTGTATTCGCGTACCAGGTGGCGTGCCTCGCGCAGCCAGGTGCAGGTATCGCAGGCGCAGCGGCGCGGGTTGTGGTTGTCCCGGGTGACGTAGGCGTCGACGTAGTCGATGCTGAACGTGAAGGCCTCGAACAGCGCTTCGATCGGCTTGCGCGCCAGCACGCTGAACTCGTCGTGATTGTTCAGCCACAGGCACTCGACGCCTTTGTCGCAGACGAGGCAGGCGTCCAGCGTCTTGTCGAAATAGCCGTGCATGGGGCAGGTCTCGATGTCGATGCTCGAGGTCATCAACATGCGCGGGTACGTCAGCGCTTCGATGAATCGCTGCCTCATGCTCATGTCCGAACCGGGGTTTCCCCCTCCCCGTTTGCGATCGCTGCACATCGCCCGTCCCGCCTGGCGGTGAATTGCGGGTTTTTGCTGCCCGAGCAAGCCCCCAACCTACTCCTCTTTTACGGCTTGGCCGCGTGAGCGAATATAGTGGATGTTACGTAATGCGGACCCCGTCAGCGCGCCTTCCTGCGAATGACACCGATCGACTCCAGCGCCGAGAGATACTCGGCCACGTAATCGAGCGGCACGTCGCCGAGTTCGGCCACGAGCCAGTCGCGGATATCACTCACGCTGCGCGCCCCGTCCACGAAGTTGAGCGCCTCGTAGGCGAACATCCAGCCCGTCCCGAAGTCCGTCGAGTGCTGCGGCAGGCGGAGTGCGGCCAGCCGCTCGGCGCCGAGCTTGTCCTCGAGATAGGAGTAGCCGAACGCGTGCATCGGGCCTTCGATCGCCGGATTGCGTTCGTACACGGTCTCGTCGCGTGGCACCAGGATCGCGGGGACCGGCATTACGAATAGTTTCTGCAGCTCGTCGAGGAAACGCCGGGCCGAGTCGCGCTCAGGGTCGGAAAGGGCCGCGAATTCGGCGATGCTCTCGACCTTGCGCCGCTCGACCTCGAAATGCACCTCCGTCGAGGCCGCCGCATCCAGTGCCGGCAGCGCCGCGCGGCGCGCAAGGCGCTCGCCGCCGCGATCCAGCGCATTGCGTTGCAACAGGTCCAGTAGCGCCGGCACGTCTTCTTCCGACAGGTTGGCCAGGAACCAGCCGGACACGGCGCCGATGAAAGCGGCGCGCCGGAGCTTCGTGGGATCGATGTTGGCGGCCGTGTCGAAATTCGTGTGGATGTAGCGGTCCGGCCAGTCGTGCAGATACAGGCCCGGGATGCGCCACGTGCCCTCGAAGAACACGTCATGGTCGCTGCCCATGTCGAGCCCTTCCATCTGCGCCAGCAACGGTTCCTTGCCGCCCTCCGGGGCATGCAGCGGAAAAGCCACGCCCTCGCCGTCGGCAAACCGTTTGGTCTGGTCGTTGACGAAACGCCCGATCTCGTGGCCGAGGTCCGCGATGAAAGACGGCGTGCTGTAGGGTCCGCCGGAGATACGGAACACCGCCTTGGTGACCGGCGCACCGCCCACCATGTCCATGTGGATGTTCGCCTTGATGCGCGACGGCTCGTCGAGCCCCGCGAGGTACATGATGCTGCCCTCTATCTCGGCGGGCCAAAGGAACTTCAGCGTGCGCCGCGGCCGCGGCAGGATGCCGTTGTCAATGAGCGCGGCCAGCGTGCGCGCCACCTCGAGGATGGCAACGCAGCCCGAGACGTTGTCGTTCGCGCCGGGGCGCGGGTGATCGAGGTGGCAGGTGTAGTGGATGATTTCGTCCTTCCTGTCCGTGCCTTCGATCTCCGCGGTGACGAACTCGTAGCGGCCGTTCTCATGGCTCGCATCGACGTGCGCGTGAAACAGGATCTCCTCGCCCGCGGCCAGCCGTTGCTGCAGCTTGCGTGCCTCGCCGAGCGAGATCATGAAGCCGAACGATTCGGTCGTCGGGAAGCTGCTCATGTGACCCCAGCGCACCAGCCGTTCGTCTTCCTTCCACCAGGCGCTGCGCTGGTTGGGCGCATAGGAGATGATTCCCGCGGCCCCCAGCTCGCCGACCGCGAGATCGACGATCGCGCCCGGCTGGCTCGAGGTCAGCACCAGCTTGCCGCGGACATCCTTGCCCGTGTAGTCGGCCGCGGACGTGCCTGCGCCGACATCGACGAGGCTCGTCGTCACATCCGCCGACAGGCTGTCCTGGGCGAGCGACAGCGGCACCGAGTCCCAGTCGCCCAAACGACGAATGCGGCGGGTCTCGCCGCCGGCTCGCTCGACCTCCCAGAGTTCGGCGGACCTCACGCTCCACACGGGTCTCGACTTCTGCGTGCCGAACAGGGTCTTGCCATCGGCGGGATAGCGCAGGATGTCGACGGAATCGAGACCGTAGTGCCCGAGTTGCCGCTCGATGTGTTTCGTGGCCGCCATGAACTGCTCGCCGCTGCGCATGCGATGCTGCAGCGATATCGCGTCGAGGTTTCGTTTCGCCGCCTCACCCGAGGTTTCCGCAGCAATCTGGCGAAGCGTCGTTTCGTCGACGAGTTGCCGCAGATCAGCGTGGGCGGCTGCGCCCGCCAGTAACGACAGCGATGCTGCAATCAGGAAATGCTTCATGATGACCTGCTGTTTCGGGAAGCCCTGGGAACGCCGCATGGTATCAGGGGCACGCAGCGGCGCGGAATCGGCGCGGCAGGCTGTCGATGCTATATTGGCTGCCCTGCCGGATACAGGTCCGCACATGAACGACGATAACGACAGCACGGCCAACTGGCCCGCACTGCCCTACGACGATTGGCGTGAAACAGCGGCAACCCTGCACATGTGGACGCAGATCGTCGGCAAGATTCGCATGACCCAGTCGCCGTGGCTCAACCACTCCTGGCACGTCACGCTTTACGTGACGCCGCGCGGGATGACGACGGGCACGATTCCGCACGGCGATCGCACCTTCAGCATCGACTTCGACTTCATCGCGCACGAACTGCTCATACGCACGTGCGAAGGACGCGAAAAGGCGATCGCGCTCGAACCGCAGGACACGGCGGACTTCTATCACGCCGTCATGTCGGCGCTCGACGGGCTCGACTACCCGGTGGCCATCAATGCCACGCCGAACGAGGTCGAGGATGCCATTCCGTTCGCGGAGGACCGCGTACACAACGCCTACGATGCGGATGCCGCGAACCGGTTCTGGCGCGTGCTGTTCCAGGCGGACCGGGTTTTCACGCAATTCCGCGCCGACTTCAGCGGCAAGGCCAGCCCCGTGCACTTCTTCTGGGGCAGTTTCGACCTCGCCGTGACCCGGTTCTCCGGCCGCGAGGCGCCCGATCACCCGGGCGGGCTGCCGAACATGCCGCTGTGGGTTGCCCAGGAGGCGTACTCGCACGAAGTCAGCAGCGCGGGCTTCTGGCCCGGCAGCGATGCGTTCCCGGAGCCGATTTTCTACGCGTATGCCTACCCGGCGCCGCCCGGCTTCAGCGCGGCGTCGGTGGCGCCGAAACAGGCATACTGGCTCGATGCCCTGGGCGAATTCGTGCTGCCGCTGGATGCGGTGCGCACGTCGGCCACCCCGGACGAGACACTGCTGGACTTCCTGCGCAGCACCTTCGACGCCGCGGCGACGCTAGGCGACTGGGACCTCAGCGAATACCGGCGGCGGCACTTCCCGCACGGCGTATAGAGCTGCGGTGTGAAAGTCATCGTCGCTTCGAGAAATCCGGTCAAGATCGGCGCGGCGAGTGAGGCGTTTGCGGCCGTATTTCCCGCAGCGGCCATTGACGTCAGCGGCATGGAGGTCGAGTCGGGCGTCGACGACCAGCCGGACTCCGACGCCGAAACCCGCGAGGGAGCGCGGGCGCGTGTATCGAAAGCCGTCGCGGCCGCGCCCGATGCCGATTTCTGGGTTGGTCTCGAGGGTGGCGTCGAGGTCATCGGAGACCAGCTGATGGCGTTCGCATGGATGGCCGTCCAGGGGCGCAAGGGCGACGTCAGCGAAGCCCGCAGCGCCACCCTGCCCCTGCCACCGGCCGTGAAAGACCTCGTCGACGCAGGCATGGAACTGGGCGAAGCCAATGACCGTGTCTTTTCGACCGTAAACAGCAAGCAAGGGGGAGGCGCCTACGGTTTGCTGACGGACGGCCGATACACCCGGGAAAGCATCTATGCGCAGACGCTCATCATCGCGCTGACGCCGTTCGTCAACCCGCTGTATCCGCAGTTCGAAGCGGGACCCCCCTAGCGCCGTGTGGGTCCATCGCGGACACGCCCGCCCCGATTTCGCCGAGGAACCGGGTCCCGGCCAGGAGTCCGTCTGGGACTACCCTCGCCCGCCGGTCGCCGAGGCGTGCGCCCGCCTGGTCGAGGTAAAAGACGGCGACACGCTCATTGCGCGCACCACGGCCAGCTATCGAGTGAAGGAAACGGCCAGCCCCCCAACCTTCTACCTGCCACCGGAAGACGTTCGCGCTGATTGGCTCGTTCCCGTGTCGGGGAGTTCGGTTTGCGAATGGAAGGGCGCAGCCAGCTATTTTGCGCTCGCCCGTAATCCCTCGGAACCGGTCGCGTGGACCTATTCGCAACCGCGGCCGCGCTTTGAAAAGATTCGCAAGTACTACGCGTTCTACCCCGGCCACATCGCCTGCTACGTGGATGG
>DATIUU010000023.1:0-5864 GCA_035466635.1 Woeseiaceae bacterium | reverse complement strand
CCGGCCCGGCGAGTCGCACGTACAGGTCGCCGTCGTGCCAGCACGCGCCGGTCAGCGGCAGGGGCGACCGGCACAGTTCGTTCATGGCGCGAATGGCGTCGCTTGCGGCGATCGTCCGGCGCACGGTCAGCGTCGCCTCGGGCAGCGGCATCACCTTGAGCGTGATTTCGGTGAGAATGCCGAGCGTGCCCATTGCGCCGGCCATCAGCCGCGACACGTCGTAACCGGCGACGTTCTTCATCACCGCGCCGCCGAAGCGCAGGTGCTCGCCCCTGCCGTTGATGAGGCGCACGCCGAGCACGTGATCGCGTATCGATCCCAGCCAGGGCCGCGACGGCCCCGACAGGTTACAGGCCAGCGTGCCGCCGACCGTGGCCTTGCCGCCGAACGCCGGCGGCTCGCAGGCCAGCACCTGGTGCCTCTCGGCCAGCACCGCCTGCAGCTCCGATATCGTCGTGCCCGCGCGCGCCGTGACGACCAGTTCCGCGGGCTGGTAGTCGACCACGCCGGAATACGTGCCCATTTCGACCGGCTCGCCCTCGGTTTCGCGCCCGAGGTGCCGCTTGCTGTTGCCGCCGACGATGCAAAGCGGCCGCCGCTCCGCGGCCGCGGCCCGCACCTGCGCCTGCAGAGCGGCCAGCGCACTCATCTCGACCGGTACTCCTGGCAGCGCTTCAGTATCGGCACGCCCTTGCCGGGGTTGAGCAGCGCATGCGGATCGAGTGCGTCCTTGATCGCATTCAACTGTGCCAGTTCCGCGTCGCTGAACTGCTCCGGCATCTGCGCGAGCTTCTCGACGCCGACGCCGTGCTCGCCGGTGATGCAGCCGCCCGCGGCCACGCACGCCCTCAGGATCTCGGCGCCGAACGCCTCCGCCTTCTCGAGTTCCCCGGGTTTGCTCTCGTCGAACAGGATCAGCGGGTGCATGTTGCCGTCACCCGCGTGGAAGACGTTCGCGACGCGCAGCCCGTATTCACGCGAAAGGCGGCTGATCTCGGTCAGCACGCGCGACAGCATGCGGCGCGGAATCGTGCCGTCCATGCAATAGTAGTCCGGCGAGATACGTCCCACGGCCGGGAACGCGGACTTGCGCCCCTTCCAGAACAGCAGCCGCTCGGCCTCGTCGCGTGACACACGAATCGAACGTGCGCCGTGGCCGCGGAACACCGCGGTGACCTGCTCGATGCCGCGCTGCACCTCCTCTTCCGTGCCATCGAGCTCGCAGAGCAGCAACGCCGCGGCGTCGGTGTCGTAGCCCGCACCGACGTAATCCTCGGCGGCGCGGATGGCGTGGCTGTCCATCATCTCGAAGCCCGCCGGGATGATCCCCGCCGCGATGACGGCGGAGACCGCATCGCCGGCCTGTTCGAGTTCGTCGAACGAGGCCAGCACGACCTGGCAGTGCGTCGGCTGCGGCAGCAGCTTGACCGTGACCTCGGTGACCACCCCGAGCATGCCCTCCGAGCCGATCATCAGCGCCAGCAGGTCCGGTCCTGCGCTCGCCATGCCGTCGGAGCCGATCGTGACGATCTCACCCTCGACCGTTACGATGGTGAGCCGCAGGACGTTGTGCACGGTGAGCCCGTACTTCAGGCAATGCACGCCGCCCGCGTTCTCCGCGACGTTGCCGCCGATGGAACAGGCGATCTGCGACGACGGATCCGGCGCGTAGAAAAGTCCGAAGGGTGCGCAGGCCTCGCTGATGGCGAGGTTCGTCACCCCGGGCTGCACCCGCGCGAGCCCGGCGCCCGCATCGATCTCCAGTATCTGTGTGAGACGCGTCAGGGACAGCAACACGCCGTCGGATTGCGGCAACGCCCCGCCCGAGAGCCCCGTCCCCGCACCCCGGGCGACCACCGGCACCTTGTGCGCGTGACACAGGCGCATGGCCGCCTGCACCTCTGCCGTCGAGGACGGCATCACGACGAGGCCCGGCATCTGCTTGTAAACAGACAGGCCGTCGCATTCGTACGGCCGCTTGGACTCCTCCGCGGACACGACGTAGTGCGCGTCGATGAACTCGCGGAACCTGTCCGCCAGGGTCGCGATAGCCGCGCCGTTCGCTGCTGCAGCCTGTTTCACGGGACCAACGTTCGTCATCCAGCCGGCCGCAGGGTTTTCGAGCGGGCTACCCCGCCGACTCCACCTGCTTCGCCGACTCCGCGACCGCAAGGCTCGCAGGCTTGGCCGGCTTCGCTTTCTGGCTCATGTCGATGCGGCCCGAGAACTGTGCGCCGTCCTCCATGAGGATCCGCGCGCAGCGAATATTGCCTTTCACCTCGGCCGACTTCGCGAGCTTCACGATGTCCTGGCCGTTGATGTCGCCATCCACCTTGCCGTACACCTCGACCGTCCGTGCATCGATGTTGGCCTTGACGCGGCCCTCTTTCCCGACCGTGAGATTCTTGTCCTGGTGGGCGATCGTGCCCTCGATCTCGCCCTCGATGATCAGGTCCTCGTTCGCCGACAATTCGCCCTTGATTTTCAGGGTCGGCCCGATGACGGAGGTCTTGCGCCGCCGCACGTCGGGGTTCGCGGCCATGGCCGGTTCCGATTTCTCGTACTCCAATTGCTCGTCCTTCTTTTTGCTGAACATGATCCGGTTTCCTCTCGTTTGCCCGCCCGGGTAGCATAGCGCGTCTGCCGGCGCACACCTAAGGCGTTCTGGCAATCTCCGCCGGCGGCAGCGGCAGCTGCCGATGCGCTAGAATCGGGGATCCCGGGCAGCAAGGCGTCTGCGAAGCGATGAAAGCGGCATCCGTTCATGACTACCGAGAGCTCGCCAGGCGGCGTGTCCCGCATTTCCTGTTCGAATACCTCGATGGCGGCTCCTACGCCGAAATAACCAAGGCCCGAAACAGGGCCGACCTGGAATCGCTGGCGCTGCGGCAGCGCGTCCTGCGGGACGTGTCCGACATCGACACGGCGGTGAGCCTGTTCGGCCGCGACTACCGGATGCCGGTCGCGCTGGCGCCGGTCGGCCTGGCCGGCATGTACGCACGACGCGGCGAGCTACAGGCGGTGAGGGCCGCCGAGGCCGCGGGCGTGCCGTTTGCGCTCTCGACCGTCGGCGTCTGCCCGATCGGCGAGGTTGCGCAGGCCGCCTCGAGCCCGTTCTGGTTCCAGCTCTACATGATCCGGGACCGCGAGTTCATGCGCGACATGCTGGCAAGGGCGCGCGAAGCCCGTTGCTCGGCGCTGATCTTCACCGTCGACATGCCCGTTCCCGGCTCCCGCTACCGGGACTACCGGTCCGGCCTCGCCGGGGAAAGCCGGCTGTCGGGCAATGCCCGGCGCATCGCCCAGGCCATGCTGCGGCCGCGCTGGGCGTGGGACGTCGGCCTGCTCGGCAGGCCGCACCAACTGGGCAACGTCGCACCGGTGCTCGGCAAGAACAGCGGGCTCGAGGATTTCATGGCCTGGATGCAGAAGAACTTCGATCCCTCGGTGACGTGGCAGGACCTCGGTTTCGTGCGCGAAAACTGGGACGGGCCGATCATCGTCAAGGGCATCCTGGATCCGGGCGATGCGCGCGAGGCCGCCGCCGCGGAGGTCGACGGCATCGTCGTCTCGAATCACGGCGGCCGGCAGCTCGACGGCGTGGTCTCCACCTCCGCTGCACTGCCGCGAATCAGGGATGCCGTCGGCGATCGCCTCGTCCTGCTCGCCGACGGCGGCGTCTGCTCCGGTCTCGACGTCGTGCGCCTGCTCGCGCTCGGCGCCGACGGCGTAATGATCGGCAGAAGCTGGGTGTACGCGCTCGCTGCCCGGGGACAGGCCGGCGTGGAACATGTACTCGAATTGCTCGGCAAGGAGATGCGGGTCGCGATGGCCCTGACGGGCTGCCGCAGGATTGCCGATATCGGCGGCGACGTGCTGGAGCAGTAACAGGTCCGCCGCATCCGCATTTACCGTCACTGACAGGCCCGGGCCGCGCAGTTAGTATTCCGGCTGTCGTTCCGCATGGGGGGTTACCCGATGACATCTGCAGGGTGTCGCGCAGCCATTACGATTGCGATCTTGCCGCTGCTGCATGCCACGGTGCTGGCTGGCGATGCCGACCCCGCAGACGCGGGCGCGCGGCCGATCGACGACATCGTCGTCACCGCCCGGCGGCGTGAAGAAAGCCTGCAGCAGGTCCCGATCTCGGTCACGGCGATGACGGGCGTGCAGCTCGAGGCGCGCCAGATCCACGCCATGGACCAGCTGAGTGCCGCCGTGCCGAACCTCGAATTCGACAAGGCGGCGCCCTCGTCCGGTTCCAGCTCCGTCGGCCAGATCTTCATTCGCGGCATCGGCCAGGCCGACTACACGCCGGTGACCGATCCCGGCGTCGCGCTGTACGTGGACGGCATCTACATCGGCCGTTCTCCCGGCAACGTGCTCGACCTGGTCGACATCGAGCGGGTCGAGGTACTGCGCGGCCCGCAGGGAACCCTGTTCGGCCGCAATTCCATCGGCGGTGCCATCAAGGTCCACAGCCGCCTGCCCGCCTTCGCCGACACCGCGAGCCGCGTCGAACTCAGGGTCGGCAACGACGCCCTGAAGGCGCTGACCCTGCGCTGGAACCTGCCCGCGACCGAGTCACTCGCGACGAGCGTCGCAATCGGCCGCCTGCAGCGGGACGGCTACGTCGAGCGGCCCTTCGACGGCATCGATACGGGCGACCGCGACCGCTGGTCCGCGCGCGGTGCCGTGCGCTGGGAGCCGACCGACACGATCGCGGCGTCGCTCGTCGTCGACTACACGACGATCGACGAGAATGGCGCACCGGTGGTGTCCGGCGGCGTCAACGACCGGCAGCCGTTCGCGACCTTCGGCAATGCCGTCCTCGCGACCTGCGACGCCGTGGTCGTCAACCCGGCCTTCGACGCCACGCCGCAAGGCGGGCCGCCCACCTTCCCGCCGCCCGGCGCGCCGACCGGCGGTGCCCCGGGCTGCTACGGGGCCGATTCGGGGCAAGGTCCGTTCATCTCCGAGGGCACCTTCCCGGTCGCCTCCGAACTCGACAGCGGCGGCGCGGCGTTGGCGGTCGACTGGTCGATCGGCAAGCAATGGCTCCTCAGGTCGACGACCGGCTATCGCGAGATGACGATGATCTCGTCCCGCGACGGCGACAACACGCCCGCCAATATTTTCGCCACGCGCGACGATTACGAGCACGAGCAGTTCAGCCAGGAGATGCAGCTGCAGTTCGCGAGTGACGCGCGCGGCCTGTCCGCGGTGCTCGGGCTGTTTTACTACGACGAATCGGGATTCAACCTGGTCGACGTCACGGTACCGACCGGTGCTATCCAGAGCGGCGGCTTCTACGATAACCAGTCCTACGCGGTTTTCGCCCACGGCACGCTCGATCTCACCGAGCGGCTGGCGCTGTCGGTCGGCGCGCGGCGCACGGAAGACCGCAAGGCCTACCTGCCGGACCAGCTGTCGCTCGGCGATGCCTCGGCCGGGTCGGCGCCCGGGTTGTTCCCGCCCACGTGGCCCGAACTGCAGGGCTTCTATCTCGCGCCCACCGGCCCGATGGCGGCCGGCGAGCGCATCCTCGACTACCGCCAGAGCGAGCTGGACTTCGACGCCACCGACACGACCATCGATCTCAGCTACCGGTTCTCGGACGACGTGCTCGGCTACGTGACGTACGCGACGGGCTACAAGAGCGGCGGATTCGACCAGCGTTTCGTCGGGCCGACGCCCGACCGCGCGCCGAGCTCGTACCGGCCTGAGTCGGTCGACAGCCTGGAACTCGGCGTCAAAGGCTCGTATTTCGACGGCCGCCTGCGCGTGAACCTCGCCGTGTTCGATGCCGACTACGAGGACCTGCAGATCATCGTGCGCGAGTCCTTCAACCCGCTCACGGTGAA
>DATIUU010000022.1:0-2726 GCA_035466635.1 Woeseiaceae bacterium | reverse complement strand
GGGTTGTCCAGGAACCACAGGTTCACGTCGCAGACGTCGTCGACGTAGACGAAGTCGCGCAGCTGCTCCCCATCGCCGTAGCCGCCCGATCCCTCGAACAGCCGCGCCTCGCCGTCGGCGATGACCGGGTTGTTGAAAGGGAACGCGACGCTGGCCATGGAACCCTTGTGCTGCTCGCGGGGACCGTAGACGTTGAAATAGCGCAGGCCGACGACCTGGCTGCCGGCGTCGGCAGCGATGCGCCGGACGTAGCGGTCGAATTGCAGTTTCGAATAGCCGTAAACGTTCAGCGGCAGCTCGTTGTCGGGCTGCTCCGCGAACGACGCGGATGCGCCGTAAACGGCGGCGGACGAGGCATACAGGCAGGGGATCTTCCGCTCGAGGCAGAAATGCAACAGGCGCTTCGAATAACCGTAGTTGTTGCGCATCATGTAGCGGCCGTCCCACTCGGTCGTCGCGGAACAGGCGCCCTGGTGCAGGATCGCGGTCAGGGAGGCGGCAAACGCGGGATCCGTGTCGAGGCGCTCGATGAACTCGTCCTTGTCGAGGTAATCGGCGATCGGCTGGTCCGCGATATTGGCGAATTTGTGGCCATCCTCGAGATCGTCGACGACGATGACATCATCGTGTCCGCGCCCGATCAGGGCACGAACGAGGTTGCTGCCGATGAAGCCGGCACCGCCGGTCACTACGTGCATGGCTCAGTTCCTCACCGGCCCGCGTCAGTCCTGGCTCTCGAGACGGTATTCCGCGCCGCAATAGGGGCATACCGCCGCGCCGGTTTCCTGCACCGGCAGGTAGACCTTGGGGTGCGAATTCCACAGGTACATGCCCGGCATGGGGCACGACAACGGCAGGTCCTGCGGCCGCACCGTGTAGCGGTGCTCCGCATTCGCGGCCACCAGGTCTTGATCGACTGTGCCTGCTCTCGCTGCCACTGGATAATCCGTTGCTCTCGCTGGAACCCGCGCAATTATACGCTGACGCGCGCGGCGCCCGCTACGACCGCCGCGCCCCGAGGTGCCGGGCCCAGACCGCGGAGACGAATTCCCGCTCGCCGGCCAGCTCGCGGTCGTCGACGATCGGCGGGTGGTCGTTGAGCGTGAGGTGGTGCTGGCGCCAGCGGAACTGGCGATAGGTGCCCTGCAGCCGTGCCGCCGTCTGTACGTCGAGGAGGCCGACGGACGCCAGTGCCGCGATCTGCCGGATGTTGTCGCTGTAGCGAATCACGGCCGGGTACCGGGCGGCGTGCCGCAGCACGAGGTACTGGACGATGAACTCGATGTCGCCGATGCCGCCGAGGCCGTTCTTGAGATCGAAGCGCCCGTTGCCACTGCGGTCGAGTTCCTTACGCATGCGCGTGCGCATCGACACGACATCGTCGCGCAGCGTGTCGAGCCTGACGCGCGACATCAGCGTGTGCGCCCGGATGCGTTCGAAGTCTCCGGCCACCGTCGCGCTGCCCGCAACCGGCCGCGCGCGCAGCAGGGCCTGGTGCTCCCACGTCCAGGCGTTCTCCTCCTGGTAGCGCTCGAAGGCATCGGTGCTCGTTACCAGGACCCCCTTGCGGCCCTCCGGCCGCAGCCGCGTGTCGATCTCGTACATTGCCCCGGAACTCGTCTGTGTCGTGAGGAAATGCACCAGCCGCCGCACGAGGCGGCCGAAGAACATGGCATTGTCGAGCGGTTTGTCGCCGTCGGTCTCCTGCCGGCTGCCGCGAGAATCATGCAGGAACACGAGGTCGAGATCGGAACCGTAGGACAGTTCCAGGCCGCCGAGCTTGCCGTAGCCGACGATACCGAAACCGGCCGCATGCCGCCGGCCGTCCACCTCGTAATGCGGCACGCCGTGCCTGGCCGTGAGATCCATCCAGGCCGACTCGAGTGCGTAGTCCAGCACCGCTTCCGCGAGAAACGTGAGGCTGTCGCTGACCTTCATGATGGGCATCGAGCCGCTGAAATCCGCGACCGCGATGCGAAACATGCTTGCGCGCTGGAATTGCGCGAGCGTCTCCATGCGCGCCTCGCTGTCCGACTCCCGCAGGTGCCCGAACCGGTCCGCAATCTCGGCCTCGAACTCGGCCTTGTCGATCCGGTCCGTTTCGACGCCCGGCTCGAGGAGTTCGTCGAGCAACACCGGGTAACGCGCGATCTGGGCGGCGATATAGGCACTGCTCTCGCACAACCGGACGAGCCGGCGTGCGGCGAGCAGGTTCTCGTTCAGGAGCGACACGTAGGCGCTGCGGCGCAGGATCCGGTTGATCACCGACAGTGTCCTGTCGAGCGCGAGCTGCGGTTCGTCGCACTGGATCACGAGGGCCAGCAGGCGCGGCATGAAACGCTGCAGCCGATCGCGCGCGATCGAGTCGATCTTCAGGGTCGACGGCGCGTGCTGGAAACCCGCGAGCGATTCGGCGAGCCCGGCCGCTTGCTCCTGCGCCGACAACTCCCGCGCCCACTCCTCGGCCGAAGCACCGCCCTTCCACAATGCCTCGAAGCGCTGCTCGAGTTCGCCGTCGGCATCGGCGTCACCGCCGCGGAAGGCGATCGCATCGAACTCCTGCGTGACGTTGCCGCGGTGCTTCTCGATATCCCCCGCAAGCGCCGTCCAGTCCGGGTAACCCATCGCGAGGCAAAGCCGGTCGCGATCGGCCGGCTCGCGCGGCAGGTCGTGCACCTGCTGATCGCGCATGGCCTGGATGAAGTTCTCGAGCCGGCGCAGGAAGA
>DATIUU010000021.1:0-5489 GCA_035466635.1 Woeseiaceae bacterium | reverse complement strand
GCTCGGCGATACGTTCACCGAGATCTGCAGTGCCCACGAAGACTACATGTGGGAAGTAAAGGCAGCCAGCGCCCGCTGACGCGGACCCTGCCAGGCCAGTAAACGGACCCGGCGCGAGCCGGGCCCTCCCGGCAGCCGGCGCCCTGCCGCTGGGCCGGCGACAGGGGTCTGTGCTTATTCTTCGCCGTCGATGAAGCGCCGGGTGATGGCCTCGTAGGCATCGATGCGCCGGTCGCGGAAGAACGGCCAGCCGTGGCGCATCGTTGCAACGGCACCGAGGTCCAGTTGCTCGACGAACACGTAGTCCCCGTCCTGCGGTGCCTTGTGGACGATGTGGCCGTCCGGTGCCGCGATGAAGCTCTGCCCCCAGAACTCGATGCCGCCGTCGCTCGCCGGGTCGGGCTCGAAGCCCGCGCGATTCACTGCGACGACGAAACAGCCGTTCGCAACGGCGTGCGATCGCTGCATCGTCTCCCACGCCTGGTACTGGGCGGCGCCGACCGCGTCCTTCTCCTCGGGATGCCAGCCGATGGCTGTCGGGTAGAACAGGATCTCGGCGCCCTTGAGCGCCGTCAGGCGCGCCGCTTCCGGGTACCACTGGTCCCAGCAGATGAGTGTGCCGAGGCTGGCTTTCTCCGTGACAAAGGCCCGGAACCCGAGGTCGCCCGGCGTGAAATAGAACTTCTCGTAGAAGCGCGGATCGTCGGGGATGTGCATCTTGCGGTATTTGCCGACGTAACCCTTGTTGCCGTCGATGACCGCCAGGGTATTGTGGTACAGGCCCGCCGCGCGTCGCTCGAAGAGACTCACGAGAATCGCGGCGCCGCTCTCCGCCGCGACTTGCTCGAACGCTGCGGTGCTCGGGCCGGGAATCGGCTCGGCGAGCGCGAAGAAGTCCGCGTCCTCGGTCTGGCAGAAATACCGCGACCGGAAAAGCTCCGGCAGGCAGACGACCTCGGCGCCCTTGCCGATGGCCTCGCGCGTCATCGCCAGCGCCTTCGCCATGTTCTCGTCGGGGTTTTCGGACATGCGCATCTGCACGACGCCGACGTTCACCGACTGTTCCGTTTTGCCCTTGCTCATGACGGTCGTTACCTCATTGTTCCGCGCCGGTATCGAAGTACGTCTGCGACTTGAAACACGCCATGTACTGCTCGAGTATCTGCATGCCCCGGGTCGGCCTGACGACGCCCGCGTCGATCTTTTGCTTGATGATGTCCTGCATGCGGCGCCGGAGATCGTTGGGGAAGTACTGCACGGTTGCCAGGATGCTCTCGATCTCCGTGCCGGGGATGATCTTCTCCAGCCAGAAGTTGTTGTCTTCCTCGGCGTCGGCGTAGACATGAATCTCGGCCACGCGGCCGAACAGGTTGTGCGCGTCGCCCATGATGTCCTGGTAGGCGCCCATCATGAACACGCCGAGATAGTACGGCTCGCCGGCTTCCAGCGCATGCAGCTGCAGGTAGTTCTTGTCCTCGTTCGACGAGACGTACTGGCTCACCTTGCCGTCCGAGTCGCAGGTCAGGTCGACGAGCAGGGTGCGCCGCGTCGGCCGTTCGTCGAGGCGCGCCAGCGGCATCACCGGGAACGGCTGGTCGATGGCCCAGTGATCGAGCATGGACTGGAACACCGAGAAATTGCACAGGTACTGGTCGACGAGCTTGTCCTCGAGCGCCGCGACCTCGGGCGGCAGCGGCTCGAGGTCCGCCTCGCGCAGCAGGCGCAGGGCGTTCGAGCAGGCACTCCAGTAGAGCCGCTCGATGCTGGCGTTGTCCACCAGCGGGAGATAGCCCATGCCGAACAGGGTGGAGGCCTCTTCGTGAATGCTCTCGACATCGTGGTACGCCTCGAGCAGTTCCGCGGCCGGCGTGTCCGCGGAGGCTTCGTGGCGCAGCCAGGCCAGCGTCTCGTGCAGCGCATGCACCAGCCGGTGCGCGCCGGCCGGCGGCTCGTAGTCGCTCTCGGAGCGGTCCTTGCGGAACGCGCCGAGCGTCTCGACGACGAGCATGGAGTGGTGCGCCGTCATTGCCCTGCCGCTCTCCGAGACGAGTATCGGCTGCGGCACCTGGCGCTCGTCGCAGACTTCCTTGATGGCCGACACGACCGCGTTGGCGTATTCCTGCAGGCTGTAGTTGATGCTGCCTTCCTCGAAGCCGCCCGTGTAGCTGACGCCGACGCCGCCGCCCACGTCCAGGTAGCGGATGGGGATGCCGCGGGCGATAAGCTGCGCGTAGATCTGCGACATTTCCTTGGCTGCCGAGCGCAGCTGCTGGATGTCGGAGATCTGGCTGCCCAGGTGAAAGTGCAGCAGCACGAAGGACTCGCGGCTGTCCTCGGCCTCGAGGCGCTCGACGAGGTCCATCAGTTCGGGCAGCGACACGCCGAACTTGGAGCGGTAGCCGCCGGACTCCGCCCACCTGCCCGCACCGCTGGTCCTGAGCCGGATGCGCACACCGAACGACGCCTTCTGTTCCTCGCGCGCCGCGATCGCCATCAGCTGTTCGAACTCGACGTACTTCTCCATCACGGGCACGACGTTCTTGCCCAGCCGCTGCGCCGCGACGATCAGCGACAGCATCGCCGCGTCCTTCACGCCGTTGCAGACGAGCAGGCTGTCGTCGGATTCGAGGTGCGGCAGCGTGGCGAGCAGTTCCGCTTTCGAGCCGCATTCCAGCCCGAGCCCGTAGGGCTTGCCCGCGTCGAGTACTTCTTCCACGACCTCGTGCAGCTGGTTGACCTTGATGGGATAGACGCCGCGGTAGATGTTGCCGTAGCCCGCGTAGTCGATGGCCTCGGCAAACGCCTGGTTCAGGCGCCGCACCCGCGCATGCAGGATGTCCTGGAACCGCAGCAGCAGCGGGAAACCGACCTTGCGCCGCCGGGCCTCGGCGATCACGTCCATGACGTCGATCGCGAGCGGATTGTCGTCGAACGGCTGTACCGCGACGTGACCTTTCTCGTTGATCGTGAAGAATCCGTCGCTCCAGGCGGGGACGCGGTACAGGTCCGCCGCGTCGTCGATCGACCAGTCGTTGCTTGATGTCATCGGGGCGCTACCGTTATCACTGCTCGAGTACCGACGCGAAGATCAGGGGCGCGACGATCGTGGCGTCGGACTCGATGATGAACTTCGGCGTCTCGGCGGACAGCTTGCCCCAGGTGATTTTTTCGTTCGGAACCGCGCCGGAGTATGAGCCATAGCTCGTCGTCGAGTCACTGATCTGGCAGAAGTAGCCCCAGCGCGGCGTGTCCGCGCGCTGCAGGTCCTGCTGCAGCATCGGCACGACACAGATCGGGAAGTCACCCGCGATGCCGCCGCCGATCTGGAAGAAGCCGATCGACGTGTCCTGCGACGTGTTCGAGTACCAGTCGGCGAGCATGATCATGTACTCGATGCCACTGCGGACCGTGTGCACATTCTCGATCTCACCGGTGATGCAGTGCGACGCAAAGATGTTGCCGAGCGTCGAGTCTTCCCAGCCGGGCACGATGATCGGCAGGTTCTTCTCGCAGGCCGCCACCAGCCAGCTGTCGCTGGCGTCGATCTGGTGGTGCTCCTCGAGCCGGCCGGAGCGGATCATCTGGTACATGAACTCGTGCGGAAAGTACGCCTTGCCGTTCTTGTCCGCGTCGAGCCACAGGTCCAGCACGATGTCCTCGATGCGGCGAATCGCTTCTTCCTCGGGGATGCAGGTGTCGGTCACGCGGTTGAGGTGCCGGGACAGCAGCTCCTCCTCGTCGGCTGCCGTGAGCTCCCGGTAGTGCGGGACCCGGACGTAGTGATCGTGCGCCACGAGGTTGAAGATGTCCTCCTCGAGGTTCGCGCCCGTGCAGCAGATGGCATGCACCTTGTCCTTGCGGATCATCTCGGCAAGCGACAGCCCGAGCTCGGCCGTACTCATCGCGCCCGCCAGGGTCATGAACATCACGCCGCCGTCATCCAGGTGCCGCTTGTAGGCGTCGGCGGCGTCGACGAGCGCGGCGGCATTGAAATGACGGTAGTGGTGGTGAATGAAATCGCGGATAGCGGTCATCGGTGCTGCTCCATCCTGGTGACGAGTTGCGGGAGGGCTCCGGCGCGTCTCCTGCACCGGCGGAAACCCGTTATTTAAACACAGGAAGCTGGTGCATGAGGCAGCAGAACCTACCCGCGCCGGTCAAACGCCGGAATTTGTTGCGTGAGGCAGTGAAACGTGCCGAGGCCGAGCACGAGGTCCGTGCAGTCGATCGCGACGACGTCCCTGCCCGGGAAACAGGTCTGCAGGACGCGGCGCGCGGCTTCGTCGGCAGGGTCGTTGAACGCCGGCATGACGACGCTGCGATTGCCGATGTAGAAGTTCGCGTAGCTGGCCGGCAGGCGGTCGCCCTCGTAGACGACCGGGCCGGGCATCTGCATCTCGTGCACCTTGAGCGGCCGGCCATCGGCCAGGCGGACCGTGTCGAGCCGCGCGCGGTTCTCGGCGAGGGCCTCGTGGTTGTCGTCCGTGCGGTCGCGCTCGACGACCGTGACGACGACGTCCTCGGCGACGAAGCGCGTGAGATCGTCCACGTGGCCGTCGGTATCGTCGCCGACGATGCCGTCGCCGAGCCAGATGATCTGCCCGACCCCGAGGCAGTCGCGGAGGCGTGCCTCGATGTCGTCGCGCGTCAGCGCCGGGTTGCGGTTCGGGTGCAGCAGGCACTGCTCGGTCGTCAGCAGCGCGCCGGCGCCATTGACCTCGATGGAGCCGCCCTCCAGCACCATGTCGATCGATTCGCAGGGCACGCCGAGCGCGCCGGCCATCTGCGGCGGGATCGCGTCGTCGAGGTCGAAGGGCGGGTACTTGCCGCCCCAGGCGTTGAAGCGGAAGTCGAGCGCCAGCCCCTCGGGACCGCCAGCCGCGACGCGGGTGACGAAGATTGCGCCGTGGTCGCGGCACCAGGCGTCGTTGGTCGGGAAGCAGTGGAAGCGGATGTTGGCGGCGTTGGCGTGCCCCTCCAGCCGTTCGCCGACGTGCTTTTCGTGCGCGGCATCCAGCACGTTGATGCGCACCAGCTCGTGGGCCGACAACGCGGCGACGAAGCGCACCATGACCGGCTCCACCGGCTCGAACTTGCCGGGCCAGCTCGCGCGCTTGTGCGGCCACGAGATCCAGGTCGCCTGGTGCGGCGACCACTCGGCGGGCATCGTGTAGCCGCGCTGCGCGGGCGATTGCGACGTTGACGTCTCCTTGCTCATACGCGCATTGTAGAAGCGTCGGCGCCGATTGTTTATCGCTTTCTGCAGGGTCTCGTTGGCGATGGGTCTTTTGCGGGACGGGGACGGCGCATTCCTGATTGAGGGTGAGCGGGATCATGAGCACTTACGATGATGCAGTGAACGCCTTGCGGGCGGCCCTGCCGGCGCAGCCCGGGCTGCGCGATCTCGTGCGTTTCGCGACGCTCGCGCCGAATTCCCACAACACCCAGCCATGGAAGTTCCGCCTCGGCGACGACACGGTTGACGTTAT
>DATIUU010000020.1:0-2227 GCA_035466635.1 Woeseiaceae bacterium | reverse complement strand
GGCGTGCATTACATGGAAAGCGTCGAGTTCTGCGGGCTCGCCTGCCACTCGGTCATGGAGCCGGAGCACACGGCGCACCAGCGCTCCCCGCACTCCCGGGTGGCATGCGCGCAATGCCATATTGGCCCCGGCGCCGACTGGTTCGTCAAGTCCAAGCTCGACGGCGCCTGGCAGCTGGTGTCGGTGGCCTTCGACCTGTATCCGCGTCCGGTACCGACGCCCCTGCACGACCTGCGCCCGGCACGCGATACCTGCGAGCAGTGTCACTGGCCGACGAAGCACGTCGGCGACAAGCTCCGCGTCATCAAGCACTACAGGGAAGACGAGCAGAACACCGAGCTCACCACGGCGCTGGTCATGCGGGTCGGCGGCGTGGAGGGTACGGGCGGCACCGGCATTCACTGGCACGTCAATCCGGACGTGAAGATCCGCTACCGGTCCGACGAGACGCGCGAAGAGATCTACGAGGTCGAGATGACCCGTGCGGACGGTACCGTAGTGAACTATGCCGACCGCAAGGCCCCCGAAGACGGCGGCGTATGGCGCGAGATGGATTGCGTCGACTGCCACAACCGCCCGAGCCACATCTACAAGCCGGCGCACGTCGAGGTCGACCGGGTCATACGCGAAGGCCGCGTCGACCGCTCATTGCCCTGGATCAAGCGCGAGGCGTTGCGCATCGTCGATGCGCAGTACGACAGCCACGAGGCGGCGCGCGAAGAAATTCGCGAACAGCTGTTTGCCTGGTACAAGGAGAACTACCCGGAGGTCGCCGCGGAGAAAGCGGAAGCGATCGAGGCGGCCGCCGAAGCGCTGGGTGACATCTACAGCGTGAATGTCTTCCCGCAGATGAAGGTGTGGTGGGACACCTACCCGAATCACATCGGCCACGAGCAGTCCGATGGCTGTACCCGCTGCCACAATCGCAGGATGCGGACCGCGGAACGCGAACAGATCAGGGACGACTGCGAACTCTGCCATATCGTGCTCGCGGAAGAAGAAGAGAACCCCGATCTCGTAACCATGATGCGATCAGAATGAACACGATAAGCCCGACGACCACCGCGAAACGCCAACTCACTTACGAAATCATCAGCGGGGGTAGCGGGCTTTTCCTGGCCCTGTTCATGTGGGGCCACATGGTGCTTGTCGGGTCGATCCTGACCGGCGAACGCGGTTTCAACTGGCTGGCGACGATGCTCGAGGATTACTACATCGCGCAGCCGACCGTCGTGGCGATTCTCGTGCTGTTTTGTGCGCATGCCGTGCTGGCGAGCCGCAAGATCCCCGCGCAGCTGCGGGAGCGCAAGAAGATGCTCGAACTCGGCAAGGGATTGAGCCGGTCGGGCCGGGAAAAAGTCCCGACCGCGAGCCCGTTCTCGCCGTTCCATCCGCACACCGAGTCGCTGCTGTGGATCTGGCAGGTGCGCACGGGAATGATCATCCTCGTGCTCGGCAGCTTCCACATCATCCTGCTCGGTCTGGACGTACTGACGGAACTCTACGGGGTGAGAGTCGGGATCGAGGCAGTAACCACGATGGAGCGCGTCCAGGCGGGCCTGTGGCTGCCGTACGCGATCCTGCTCATCTGCGTCGAGTTCCATGCGAGCATCGGGCTTTACCGGCTTGCCACCAAGTGGGGCGCAGGCGCCATGCTGTCCCGGACTGCGATACACGCCATCGAGCGCGTGTTGCTGTGGTTCTTCCTGGGTCTCGGCGTCGTCGTGCTGCTGGTGCTGGCCGGCGTGCTGCCACCGCCACTCGCGTTTCTAATTGGGGGGGCAGGCTCATGAGCGGTTCACTCGTCAGTACCGACGTACTCGTCATCGGCGGCGGACTCGCCGGCGAACGCGCCGCGATCGAGGCCGCCGCCGCCGGTCACGACGTCCTGATTCTCTCGCTCGTGCCGCCGCGGCGCAGCCACAGCTGTGCGGCGCAGGGCGGCATGCAGGCATCGCTCGGCAACTGCGTCAAGGCCGAGGGCGACAACCCGACCCTGCACTTCCTCGATACCGTGCGCGGCTCCGACTGGGGCGCGGACCAGGAGGTCGCACGCATCTTCGCCGAGGAGGCGCGCATCGCGGTCCGCGAACTCGCGCACTTCGGCGTGCCCTGGACCCGCGTGCGCGGCGGCAAGAACAGCTATTTCATCAAGGGCGAGCGCGTCGAGATCGAGGAGGCCATGGAGAACGACGGCCTCATCATGCACCGCGACTTCGGCGGCACC
>DATIUU010000019.1:0-5808 GCA_035466635.1 Woeseiaceae bacterium | reverse complement strand
CTGAAGTTGTATATACAGGCTAGTCCATGCTAGGTTGCTTTGCAATTGGAGAGACTGATGGCCGACTGGGATTTGCTGCTGACCGACGCCCGCATCGCGACGATGCGTCATGGCGAGCCGGACTACGGCGCCATCGAAACGGGTGCCCTCGCGATAGCCGGCGGCACGATCGACTGGGTCGGCGACGCGCGGGGCCTCCCCGCGCGCAATGCCGCGCAAACCCGCTCCGTGGGCGGGCGCTGGGTGACGCCCGCGCTCATCGACTGCCACACGCACCTCGTCTTCGGCGGCCAGCGGGCGGAGGAATACGAGCGGCGACTTCGCGGTGTCCGCTACGAGGACATCGCCGCGCAGGGCGGCGGCATCCTGTCCACCGTGAAGGCGACGCGGCGGGCGAGTGAAGACGAGCTGTACCGCGCGGCGCTGCCACGACTGCAGGCGCTGGCGCGCGAGGGCGTGGCCACCGTCGAGATCAAGTCCGGCTACGGGCTCGACCTCGACAGCGAACTCAAGATGCTGCGCGTGGCGCGCCGGCTCGGCGGCGCCGCCGGGCTCGACGTGCAGACGACACTGCTCGCCGCGCACACCGTGCCGCCGGAATTCGCGGGCGATGCGGATGCCTACGTCGACTTCATCATCGAGGAAATAATGCCGGCCGCCGTGAAACAGGGCCTCGCCGACGCCGTCGACGCCTATTGCGAGTCCATCGCGTTCGACACGGGACAGGTCGAGAGGTTGTTCCGCCGCGCGCAGGACCTCGGCGTCAGGGTGAAGCTGCACGCCGACCAGCTCAGCGACGGCGGCGGCGCGGCGCTCGCGGCCCGCTTCGGCGCACTGTCCGCCGACCACCTCGAATACGCGTCGCAGGACGGCGTCCGGGCCCTCGCCGGGTCGGGCACGGTTGCCGTACTGCTGCCGGGCGCCTTCCTCACGCTCAACGAAAAGCAGCAGCCGCCGGTGCAGGCGCTGCGCGACAGCGGCGTGCCGATCGCGCTGGCGACCGATTGCAACCCGGGCACCTCGCCGCTCAGTTCCATACACGTCGCGATGGGCCTCGCATCGCGCCTGTTCGGGATGACGCCCGAAGAGTGCCTTGCCGCCGTAACGCGCGAGGCAGCGCGGGCGCTCGGGCTCGGCGGCGACCGCGGCACCCTCGAGGCCGGCAAACGGGCGGATCTCGCCATCTGGGAGTTCGGCCATCCACGAGAGCTGGCCTACTGGCTCGGCGCGCAGCCGCCGGCAGACCTGCTGGTCGCGGGCCGTCCCGCACGATCGGGCGCGTAAGCGCGCACGCGCCATGAACCCGGTTCTTGCGGCAAGACGGAGCTTCGTGCTCACGCTCGGCCTGCTCACGGCGACGGCGGCACTCACGATCGACATGAGCCTGCCCGCCATACCCGAGATGGTGCGCTCGCTCGCCACCGACCTGCCGCGCGGCCAGCTCATCGTTGGTGCCTTCATGCTCGGCATGGCGTGCGGCCAGGTCCCGGCCGGCCTGTTTTCCGACCGCCTGGGCCGGTTGCCGGTGCTCTATGCCGGCATGACCCTGTTCGCCGTTGCCGCGACCGTGGCGGCGCTGGCCCAGAGCATCGAGGTCATGCTCGCGGCACGCTTCGTGCAGGGCATGGGCGGAGCATCGGCAATCGTCCTGTCACGCGCAATGGTGCGCGACATCGCGAGCGGCAAGGACGCGGCAAGACTGATGTCCCTGATGACGATGATCTTTACCGTTGCGCCGGTCGTCGCCCCGACGATCGGCGCACTCATGGTCGCGCAGTGGGGCTGGCGCGCGCCGTTCGCCGCGATCGCCGTCGGCGGCATGCTCATTCTCACCGGGGTTCGCAGCAACCTCGTGGAAACGCACGAGCCCAATCCGGAAGGGCACCCGCTGCGTCAACTGCAACGCAGTTTTGCGGAGTTCTTTCGCCATCGGCAGAGCATCTTCGGGTTGTTGCTGATCGTGGTGCCCCCGGCCGGGTTCATGTCCGTCATCGCGGTCTCGGCGGCGCTGGCGGTCGAGATTTACGGCCTCTCGGTGCAGGCCTACGGCCTGGTTTTTGCGTGCGCGGGCCTGTCCATTCTCGCGGGATCGATCGCCAATCGGCTGCTGGTACAGCGCGTCGACATACTGCTGCTGATCGGTACCGGCATTGCGCTGATGACGCTCGCCTCGCTGCAGCTGGCGCTGGCCGCGTGGCTGAATGCCGCCCCCTTCGCCTGGGTATGGAGCTGCGTGTGCCTGTTCTTCTTCGCGGTGCCGATCGTGATGTCGAATGCGATGGTGCTGGCGCTCGATCCCCTGTCCCGCATTGCAGGCGTCGCATCGTCGATCATCGGCACGATCCAGAACGTCGTCGGCGCCACGGGTGCGATCCTCGGCGCATCGATTTACAACGGCACCCTGCGGAACGCCGTCCTGATCATCGGCTGCGCCGGCCTTGTCATGCTGGTGATCTTCCTGTTACAGCCGCTGATCTGCGGCGGCCCGATCGTGCATCATGCCGAGGAACTGGCGCGGGACTGACACCTCAGATGATCCCGGCCCTCGCGCGCAGGCTTTGCCAGTCGCCGCTGTTTTCCGCCTCGAGAACGCGCTCGTACATGTCGGCAAGCGAGCGGTTCACCTCGTCCAGTATCTCCGTGAAGCGCTGATCGTCCCTCAGTACCGCGAGAAAGGGATCAAGCTCGAGCGACCAGATATCGGTGAGAACAGGCTCCCGGAAGCCGGCGTCGATCAGTTCGCGGAGCGCAGCCAGCGCATCCTCCTTGCGGCCCAGCAGCGCAAGAATGCGGACCTCGTGGATTCCCTGCCCGAACCAGCCGAGGCGCGGTTGCTGCTGCACGACCGGAAGCGCCGCCTGCAGCAGTTTCTGCGCACGAACCGCATCCCCCTGGTGCTGGTCGAGGTAGGCCAGCCGGATGATCGACGGGATGGTGAACTTGTCTACCCGCAGCGTGGTGTCCTCGCGGAGTATCGGCTCGTCGATGAAGACGAACTCCCGCGCCCGTTCCAGGTCGCCGAGCAGGATCGCGACCTCTGCCGCAGCCCCTGCCGGGAAATCGCTGGCATTGGCGAGTTCACGAGCGTCGGTAAACGCGGAAAAAAACTCCAGCGCGCCCGGGAAGTCGGCGTCGAGGAGCAACAGGAACCCGTCCCGGTATGCCGCAAACGGATGATCGCCGGGCAGGGTCCTGACAATGTCGGCGGCCCGGTCCATGTCGCCGAACGCCACGAACAGCCGCACGTTGAACATCGCAAGCGACTGGTCGCCGCTGACTTCGATCGCCTGTTCGATCCATGCCATCGCCTCGTCCAGGCGGCCGAGCCCGGCCATTTGCTGCGCCATGTACTGCCGCGGGATCGGCCAGTCCGGATGAATCTCCATGGCCTCCAGCCACAGCCGTATCGCCTCGTCGCTGCGGCCTTGCTGCGCGTACAGCATCGGCAGGTTGGAAAAGGGTATGCGGCCCAGCGGATCCAGTTCCATGGATCGCTGGAAAAGCTCGATCGCTTCCTCGTCGCGCTCCTCGGCGTCGCGCAGCATCGCGAACCACATGTAGGCGCTCGCGTGATTGGGATTGAGCTCGATGGCCCGGCGAAATGCCGCCTCGGCCTCGAGATTGCCCGCCCCGATGCGCGTCTGCTGCCAGTCCGTGCTTTCCAGCAACCCCTTCACGGCGTACGCATCCGCGAGCCCGGGATCGAGTTCGAGGGCTTTTTCCAGGTTGGCGCGGGCAATCCCGAACGCTTCGTCCTTCGGCAGCGCCTGGTGGTTGTTCTCGAGCAGCAGGACGCTCTCGGCCAGGCCCGCGTAGGCGGCCGCGTAGCGCGAATCGTAGGCGATCGCCTGCTGGAAGTTCTCGCGTGCCTTGCGCAGCGTTTCCAGCCGCCGCAGGTCGAGATTGTCGCGACCGGAAATGTAGGCGCTGTAAGCGCGCAGATCCGCGGTCGGTTTCGACGCGATCCGCACCTGCTCCGCGGGCGTCAGCGTGGTTTGCAGCGCGGCCGCGATTGCTTCCGATATCTCGGTCTGGATAGCGAAGATGTTGTGTGCCGTCAGCTCGCGATCGTAGGTCTTCGCCCAGATGTTGACGTCGTTCGCGGCGTCGACCAGCTGCACGTTGATCCGCACCGTGTTGCCGGCGCGCTGCACCGAACCCTGCAACACCGAACCGACGTCGAGTTCCTGGCTGATGTCCCGCACGTTCTTGGTGGTGTTGCGGTACTCCATGACCGAGGAGCGCGATATCACCTTGTAGGAGCCGATGCTCGCAAGCTGCGTCAGGATGTCGCCGTGTATGCCGTCCGCGAATACCGCGTTGTCGGGTTCACTGCTCAGGCTGGTGAACGGCAGCACGGCGATCGCCGGCTTGTCCGCGACCACCCGCTCGATCGGCGTCTCGCCGTTGCGGACACCCGTGACGTTGAAAGTGATCGACACGCCCAGGGCGACCACGAGCAGGCCGATGATCAGGTAGTTCATCGCGGTCTTCTGCTTGCGCGTCGCAGCGGGCGGCGACTGCTGCACGTCCCTGTCGAGCTTCACGCCTTCCGGCGTGATCTCGAAGACCCATGCCAGCACCACGGAGACGAAGAAACCGATCAGCACCACGATCACGTAGGCCTGGAAGACACCTTCCGTCGCGCCGAACGTCGGCAACAGGACGGAACCGGCCTCGATGATGATCCAGGCGACGAGCGCATAGGCCGCCGCAACGCGAAGCACGTGGCGGCGGCGAAGCTCGGAGAAAAAAGACGGCATTGCGCAAATTATAGGCGAACGGCAGCTGCTACGGCAGCTGCGACAGGACGTCGTCCAGTTCCTTGCGCTTCTGCGCGGGTGTTACCTTCGGGTAGCCGAACCACAGCAGGCCGACGACGAACGCCCTGTCGGCGTCGATCCCGAGGATGTCGAAGAAGCGCGGGTCGCGGGTGATGTCGCCGCTCGTCCACTTGCTGCCGACCCCGGCTTTCCAGAGGTACAGCATGAAATTCTGGATCGCCGCCGCGCACGCCGCGTAGTCCTCCCGCTGCAGCAACTCGTCCGCGGAGCGCCGGCACGTCACGACCAGCCAGCCCGGCTTCTGCGCCCACTGCTCGCGCTTGAATTGCGCCGCTTCCGCGCTTTTCCCGGCACTCACAATCTCGAAACACAGGTCGAGGCAGCGCTCGACCGTCTGCTGCCCCAGCAGGTAGAAATGCCAGGGCTCCGTGACGTGGTGATTCGGCGCCCAGGTCGCGGCTTCGATGGCCTCGCGCAGCAGCGCGCGCGGCACCGGCGTCTGCAGGTAGAGGTTGATCGTGCGGCGGCCGCGAATGACCTCTTCGAGGTCGCGCAGCGACTGCGTCTCGTAACTGGGCGGTTTCTTCCAGGTCATGGCCGTTCGATGATCATTGCAATGCCCTGCCCCACGCCGATGCACATGGTGCACAGCGCGTAGCGCCCGTTCCTGCGCCCGAGCTCGTACGCGGCCGTCGTGACGAGACGTGCACCCGACATACCGAGCGGGTGCCCGAGCGCGATCGCGCCGCCGTTCGGGTTCACGTGCCCGGCGTCATCGTCGATGCCGAGCTGCCGCAGCGACGCGAGCCCCTGTGCGGCAAAAGCCTCGTTCAGCTCGATGACGTCCATGCGGGCGATGTCGAGCCCGGCGAGCGACAGGACCCTGCGCGCCGCCGGCACCGGGCCGATGCCCATGATGCGCGGCTCGACGCCGGCTGCCGCCCACGCGACCACGCGTGCCAGCGGCTCGAGCCCGGCACGGCGGGCAGCTTCCCCGGACGCCAGCAGCAACGCGCAGGCGCCG
>DATIUU010000018.1:0-7856 GCA_035466635.1 Woeseiaceae bacterium | reverse complement strand
AATGGCAACCACTACGCCCCTGATTGAGTATGCGTCGTGATTCACCAAAAAAACTTTCCCGGGGGAAAATATGATGATCAGAGTTACTCCCAAGCTGTGCGCGTCAGCGGCTGCTTTCATGCTGTGCGTATCTGGGTCCGCGGTCGCCCAGGACGATGGACCGACTACGACCTACAAGTTCGGCGGCTACGCCAAGTTCGACGCGATGTTCACCGACTACAGCGACGCGACGCCGGACGGCAACAGCCTGATGCGGCAGTTCTACTATGCACCGCAGGTCCCGGTCGGCGACGGCTCGGCCAGCGATGACATCACGGCCGACTTCCAGGCCCGTGAGACGCGCATCAATTTCACGGCCGCGACCACGACGCCCGGTGGCGACAGCATCACGGCGTTCATCGAGATGGACTTCTTCACCCACACCGACGGCAACGAAGTCGTGTCCAACTCGTACAGCCCGCGCCTGCGTCATGCGTTCATCAAGTACAACAAGTGGACCTTCGGCCAGACCTGGTCGACCTTCCAGGACGTCGTCGCGCTGCCCGAGGCACTCGACTTCGTCGGCCCGGCCGAGTCCACGACCTTCATACGCCAGGCGATGGTCCGCTACACGACCGGCAACCTCGAACTTGCTGCCGAAAACCCGGAAACGTTCGTCACCGGCGGAACCCGGGGCCTGTCCACGATGCCCGACCTGATCGGCCGTTACACGTTCAAGCTGGGCGACAAGGGCAGCTACGTGAAAGTGGCCGGCATCTACCGCAGCCTCAAGATCCAGGATCTCGGCGGATCACAGGCGGATGAGACGGGCTATGGCATCAGCGCGTCCACCAAGCTCATGTTCGGCAACGGCGCCGACTTCCGCGCGATGGTCACCTACGGCGACGGCGTGGGCCGCTACATCGGCCTCGGTTTCGTGCCGGATGGCTACGTGGACGTCAACAACAGCATCGCAACGGCCGAAGCACTTGCCTACTTCGCCGCGGTACGCGTGCCGCTCGGCAAAAACTGGCGCACGAACCTGATGTACGGCAACACGACCATCGACTACGACGACGACGTCGCGGCAGCCACCCTGAACGACACCGGCTGGAGCTTCCACGCGAACCTCATCTACAACATCCTGCCGAAGCTGGATGTGGGTGCCGAGATCATCTACGGCGAGCGTGAGCTGGTGAACGGCACGGACGGCGACTTCACGCGCTTCATGTTCTCCGCGAAGTACGCCTTCTAGAGCGAGACACGCAATCTGCTCTGCGTTTGCCCTGGCGGCACCCTTTACGGGGTGCCGCCAGTTTTACGTTGGGGCATACCGTGTCAGAATCAGCGCATGAACGAACTGCCTGAGATCTGCCGCTTCCTCTCCGACCTGCCGGGCTTCGACGAGCTCGACCCGGGTCAGCTCAATACCGCCGCCCGCGCCATCCAGATAGGCTATTACAAGTCGGGCAGCCGGGTGCTGACCATCGGCGCCACCAACACGCAGCTGCACATCGTCCGCAGCGGAGCGCTGGAGCTGCGCAATGCCGAGGGCGACCTCGTGATGCGCGGCGCCGAGGGGGACGTTTTCGGCTTTCCGTCGCTGATGAATGCCGCGCCGTTGCGCAACCAGTCCGTGACGATCGAGGACTCGTTGATCTACCACCTCGACGGCAAGGTATTCGCCGAGCTGCGGCGCACGAACGACCGTTTCGACACCTATTTCATCCGCCTGCTCTCGGACCGCCTGTTGTCGCGGCCCGCGCCGGTGAAGCTGCACGGCGCCGAGGGGCGCGCCGTGTCACAGCTCATCACCCGCCCCCCGGTCACGATCGACGGGGACGCGAGCATCCAGGACGCGGCCCGCAAGATGGTCAACGAACGCGTATCGGCGATACTGGTGGTGTCCGCAGGCAACTTTTGCGGCATTGCCACCGACCGCGACCTCCGGCAGCGCGTCGTCGCCACGGGCCTGCCGATCGAAAAACCGATACGCGACATCATGTCGAAACACCCGATTTCGATCGACGCGGGCGACCTGGCCTACGAAGCCGCGCTCACGATGATGCGCAACAAGATCCACCATCTGCCGGTAACCGAACACGGCAACCTGATCGGCATGGTGTCGCGCAGCGATTTCATGCGCATCGAGACCGAGCACCCGCTTTACCTCGTCAACGACATCGCCAAGCAGACCACCGTGGAAGGCATCGTGAAAGCCTGCAAGCGGCTGCCGGCGCTGATCGCGAGCCAGATAAGCGCGGACGCCGACGGCGAGCAGCTCGGCAAGTTCATCACGACGATCACGGACACCGTCACGCAGCAGCTGTGCCGGATCGCCGAATCCGAGCTGGGAGCGCCGCCGTGCACCTATGCCTGGGTGGCGCTCGGCTCGCAGGGGCGCCACGAGCAGTCCGCGCGCAGCGACCAGGACAACGCGCTCGTGCTCGACGACTCCGCCACCGAGGCGGACGACGAGTACTTCAAGGCGCTGGCGCGCATCGTCAACGACGGCCTCGACGCCTGTGGCTACGTCTACTGCCCGGGCGACGTGATGGCGTCCAACCCGCAATGGCGCCAGCCGCTCTCGACCTGGAAGAAGTATTTCAACAAGTGGATCACGGTGCCCGAACAAAAGGCCCTCATGCACGCCAACATCTTCTTCGACCTGCGCTCCGTCTACGGCGTCGCCGGGCTCGTCGACGAGCTCAAGAAGAGCATTCGCGAGGACGCCAGTCGCAACGAGCTGTTCCTCGCCCTGATGGCGAAGAACGCCATGAACTTCCAGCCCCCGCTCGGCTTTTTCAGGCAATTCGTGCTCGAAAAATCCGGCGAGCACAAGAATACGCTCGACATCAAGAAACACGGCATCATGCCCATTGTCGAGATCGCCCGGATCCGGGCGCTTGCGGCGGGCGAGATGCGCATTACGACGAGGAACCGGCTGCGCGCCGCGGCCAAGGCCAAGGAAATCAACGAGGCCGATGCGGCCAGCCTGATCGATGCGCTCGATTTCATCGAGAAACTCCGGGTGGAACACCAGAACCGGCAGCTGCACGCGGGCAAGCGCCCGGACAATCACCTCTCGCCGAGCGAACTCTCTCCGCTGGTCCGGCATAACCTCAAGTCGGCGTTCAGCCAGGTCAGTACCAGCCAGGCGGCGCTGCTGAACCGCTTCCACATCGCATGACGACGGGCCGGTGGCTGGCGCTGAAACGCTGGAAAGCCGGCCACCGGACCGCCGACGAACGCTACAAGGCCTTTCTCGAGGCATCGCCGCCGGCGCCGGGCAGCCGCTTCGAGGACGCGGAACTCGTCTGCCTGGACATCGAAACCACCGGCCTCGACCCGGCCACCGTCGACATGCTGAGCATCGGCTGGGTGCTGATCCGGGGCGGCCGGGTGGATCTCGCGACCGCGGAATCGCACGTCGTCAAGCCGACCGGCGGCCTCGGTGACAGCCCGTCGATCCACGGCCTGACCGACAGTGTCGTCGACAAGGGCATGTCGCCCGCGGAGGCCCTCGAGCGCGTCATCGAGGTGCTCACGGGCAGGGTCCTGGTGGTGCACCACGCGGGTCTCGACAAGCGCCTCCTGGACCGTTTCTGCCGGGAGTACTTCGGCGACAAGCTGCTGGTACCGGTCATCGACACGCTGGCCCTCGAGAATCGCCGCAAGTCCCGCCACCATCATCTCGAGGACACCCGCTCGCTGCGGCTGCCCGACCTGCGCGAGCACTACAACCTGCCCTGGTACCGTGGTCACGACTGCCTCGGGGACGCGATCTCCACCGCGGAACTGCTGATTGCCATGGTCGCGAGCCGCGACTCGCCGACCACGCTGTCCGACCTCTACTAACGACCCCGTGCGCCTTTTGTCGCATGGCCGGCGGTGCGTGCGTCTTCTAGAATCGGGGCAGATAACAACCGTGCGGATCCGACATGAGCAAATACATGGAAATTCACCGCCGTTCCATCGAGAATCCAACCGAATTCTGGGGGGAAGCGGCCGAAGGCATTGATTGGGAGAGCCGGTGGGACAAGGTTCTCGATGATTCGAATTCACCCATCTACCGGTGGTTCTCCGGCGGGCGCCTGAACACGTGTTACAACGCGCTCGACCGGCACGTGGCCAACGGCCGCGGCGAGCAGGCGGCGATCATTTACGACAGCCCGGTGACGGGCTCGCAGCGCACGATCAGCTACGGCGAACTCCGCAACCAGGTCGCGCTGTTCGCCGGCGCGCTGGCCAACAACGGCGTGAAGCGCGGGGACCGGGTCATCATCTACATGCCGATGATCCCCGAGGCGGTCGTGGCCGTTCTCGCCTGCGCGCGCATCGGCGCCGTGCACTCCGTGGTCTTCGGCGGCTTCGCGCCGAACGAACTCGCCACGCGCATCGACGACGCGACACCGAAGGCCATCGTCTCGGCGTCCTGCGGCATCGAGCCTTCCCGCCTCGTCGAATACAAGCCGCTGCTCGACCAGGCGCTGGAGCTCTCGAAGCACAAGCCGGCGCACTGCATCATCTTCCAGCGGCCGCAACTCGAAGCCGCGCTATCGGCACCCCGGGACGTCGACTGGAACGACGCGGTAGCCGGGGCTTCACCGCAGGACTGCGTACCGGTCGAAGCCACCGACCCGCTCTACCTCCTGTACACGTCCGGCACGACTGGCCAGCCCAAGGGCATCGTGCGCGATAACGGCGGCCATGCCGTGGCGCTGCACTGGACCATGAAGAACATCTACGGCGTCGAGCCGGGCGAGGTGTACTGGGCCGCCTCCGATATCGGCTGGGTGGTCGGCCATTCCTACATCATTTACGGCCCGCTGCTGCACGGTAACACCACGATCCTCTACGAAGGCAAGCCGGTCGGCACGCCCGACGCCGGCGCTTTCTGGCGCGTGGCGTCGGAGCACAAGGTCGCGACGCTGTTCACGGCGCCGACCGCTTTCCGCGCTATCCGCCAGCAGGACCCGAACGGCGAGTTCATCCCGAAGTACGACCTGTCGTCGCTGCGCGCCCTGTTCCTCGCGGGCGAGCGCTGCGATCCGGACACGCTGCACTGGGCCGAGGAAAAACTCGGCATCCCGGTCATCGACCACTGGTGGCAGACCGAAACGGGCTGGTCCATCGCTGCGAACTGCCTGGGCATCGAACTGGCCCCGGTCAAGGCCGGCTCCGTCGGCCGCCCCGCACCGGGATGGGAGGTTCGCGCGCTCGACGAGGGCGGCAAGGACGTGGCGCCCGGCGACGTCGGCGCAATCGCCTGCAAGCTGCCGCTGCCGCCGGGGACGCTGCCCGGTCTCTGGAATGCCGAGGCACGCTTCCGCAAGTCCTACCTGGAGACGTTCCCGGGTTACTACGAAACCGGAGACGCGGGCTTCATCGACGAGGACGGCTACATCTTCGTGATGTCGCGAACCGACGATGTCATCAACGTCGCGGGGCACCGTTTGTCGACCGGGGCGATCGAGGAAGTGCTCGCCGCGCACGACGACGTTGCGGAGTGCGCGGTCATCGGCGCCTCGGACGCGATGAAAGGACAGCTCCCGGTGGGCTTCCTCGTCCTGAAGGCCGGCGCCGCGCGCAGCCCCGAAGAGGTCGTTGCCGACGTGATCCAGATGGTGCGCGCCCAGGTCGGCCCTGTCGCCGTCTTCAAGAAGGCCGTCGTCGTCAAGCGCCTGCCCAAGACCCGCTCCGGCAAGGTCCTGCGCGCGACGATGCGCAAGATTGCCGACAGCGAGGAATACAAGGTGCCCGCGACGATCGAGGATCCACAGGTGCTCAGCGAAGTCGAGTCTGCATTGCAGACGCTCGGCTACGCGGGCCCCGGCAAGTAAGGTTCAGGGTTTGCTTGACACGGCGCGTGCCGCTTCCTATGGTGGCGGCGTCATCAGGTAAACCCCGATCGCATCGATCGGGCGACGGGAAGCCGGTGTAGATTCCGGCGCTGCCCCCGCAACGGTGATCGAGTAAAAGCCACAGCTCCGTGGTACGCACGGAGCCACTGCGACACAGCATTCGTGTTCGTGGGAAGGCGCTGTGGCAGGACCAGGTCCACTCGTAAGCCCGGAGACCGGCCCGGTGAACACGCGAACGGCGCGGCGGGCGCTCGTTCGGGCCACCGTATCCCGTTGACCCGACTCCCCCGCAGCCGTTCAGGCAAACAAAAAAGCAGGTCGCGTGCGGCGGGCACGCACAGGGGAGACACATGACATTGTTACGAGTAGTCGCGGCGACGGCACTGCTGCTGTCCGTTGCGCCGTTCGCGCACGCATCCGATATATCGCCGCGTGACACGATCATCGTCACCGCAACCCGCACGGAGATTCCGCTGGAACAGGCGACCGTCCCCGTGCGCGTCATTACCCGTGACGATATCGAGCTGTCGCTGGCGACGGATCTCGCCGAGTTGCTGCGTTTCGAGGCCGGCATCGACATCGGCCGTAACGGCGGGCCCGGCCAGGCGACCTCCGTGTTCATGCGCGGCACCGAGAGTAATCACACGCTGGTCCTGATCGATGGCGTACGCATCAACCCCGGCACTATCGGCGGCGCAGCGATACAGCACATCTCGCCGGAAGTCATCGAGCGCATCGAGATCGTCAAGGGCGCCCGCTCCGCGCTGTTCGGCACCGATGCGATCGGCGGCGTCATCAACATCATCACGCGCCGTGCGGACGAAACCCACGTGGAGGGCGGCGTCGGCGCGGGCAGCTTCGATACGCGCTCCGGATTCGTTTCGGGCGGCCTGCGCGACGACAGGAGCCAGCTCGGCATCACGCTGGACTGGCAGGACACCGCTGGCTACCCGCCGCGCGTCGGCTCCGACGTCGACCGCGGCTACGACAACTTTTCCCTGAACGCCCATGCATCGCGCGACATCGGCCGCGGCGAAATCAGCCTGCGCCACTGGCGCGCCGAGGGCACGGTCGAATACCTCGACTTTTTCCTGACGCCGGTGGACCAGGACTTCAGGAACTCGGTCACGGCGTTCCAGTTCGACAAGCAGCTTGCCGGACGACGCGGCACGAACAAGCTCATCGTCTCCCACATGCTGGACCGCATCGCCCAGAACCAGTCGGACGACTTCGTCGAATCCGACCGCCTGAGTCTCGACTGGCAACACACCCTGGCGTTTTCCGAGCACACCGTCACCGCGGGTCTGTTCGCGATGACCGAGACCGCGAAAACCCTGTCGTTCGGTTCCGGCTTCGACGAAGACACGGCTGTGAGAGCGGTATTCGTGCAGGACCAGTGGATCCGCGACAGGCAGCGCGCGTTCGTGGCGGTGCGGCTGACCGATCACGAGACCTTCGGCAACGAGACGACCTACAACGTCGAATACGGCTACGAGCTGACGCCTTCCTGGACGGTGCGCGCCGGGGTCGGCCGCGCATTCCGCGCGCCGGACGCCACCGACCGTTACGGCTTCGGCGGCAACCCGGACCTCGACCCGGAGATCGCCGACGAGTACCAGGCGGGGCTGCGCTATAAACCGGGCGACCGCCACAGCGTCGATATCGAGTTCTACGCCAACCAGATCGAAGACCTGATCGAGTTCGATCTCGAGACCTTCACGCTCGTGAATATCGACAGCGCCGAGATACGCGGTGTTCAGGTCGGTTACGAATACCTCGGCGACTCGTTCACGCTGCGCACGGACCTTGTCCGGCAGCGGGCCGAGAACACCGGCAGCGCCTCGCGGCTGCTGCGCCGCGCCGAGGAGAGCATCACGGTAAGCTACACCCAGGACCTGGGGCAGCATCGCCTCGGCCTGTCCGTGCTGGCGAGCGGCGACCGCGAGGACTTCGGTGGCGTCGTCCTGCCCGGCTACGTGACGGCCAGCCTGACCGGCCAGGTGCAGCTGTCCC
>DATIUU010000017.1:0-4282 GCA_035466635.1 Woeseiaceae bacterium | reverse complement strand
CCGTCGCCCTTGAGACTCATCTGGATCAGACCGCACGTGACCTTGGCCATGAGGTACCTCGCTAGCTGGTGGCGGCCCGGCGCGGCTCATAGCCGGTAGTTCTTTTTCTTTTCAACGTGTTACCGGGCCTCAAGGCGTAACAGCATACGCCTTTACGGGGCAAAAAACACGTTCAGCGGGGGATCACGGAGGTCCACGAACCGTGCATCGGGTTCGGCAATATGTACCAGCCATTGCCCCACAGATGCCGACTCTCGTCGACCATCTCCATGCGGTCCGCACCACTCGCCCCGTCGGTGCAGGGCGCGTAGGGTTTCTTGCGCACGCAGGGCAGGAAGTCGCCGAGATCGTCGCCGATCAGCATGACGACGCGATGCGTCTCTGCGACGTGGTCGCGGCGCGTCGACTTCTCGCGATTCCAGCCGCCCTCCTCAGTTAGGAAGACGTGATCGGCGTCGGTTTCGATGCCGACTTCGCCGATGTCGTCGATGGTCGACTGCCGCTGCGGGCACGGGTCGTCCACGCCCTCGATCGGTTCGCACGGGCGGTTGGTGACGAAGAACACCGTGACGCCCGCAGCGCGGGCCGCTTCGACGAACTCCCTTACGCCATGCACGGGCGTCGCAACGGTGCCGCGCGTCCATTCGTCGAGCTTCCAGTTCGCGAACGGCCGCTCGAAAGTGAGCTGGAAGTCGATGTTACTGACTACGGTCTCGTCGACGTCGAGGATCACGGCAACCGGCAGGTGCGCGGCGTCATCCTGCCCGGGGACGACGCTCCAGGACGTGTCGTCGATGAAGCCGGGCAGGTCCTGCGTTGCGTCCGCATAGACCTGCTCCGTGATGGCGCGGTACTCGGCCGAGTGTTTCACCCACAGCAGGCCGCCGTCGCGCGTTGGGTCGGGTTCGGGGGGCGTGCCGGCGCACGCGCTGAGCAGCAAGGCGCCGATCGCCGGCAGGTATCGAGTATTCATGGGCCCATTGTAGCAGCCCGTAGAATCCGTAATCGCAATCCTGGCGGCTTGTGAGGCAGAATTCCGGGGAACTCGAACAACAAGGCAAAGCAATGAACCGAACCGCCTCGCTTGTCGCCGCCTGCCTGCTTTTCGTCGTTGCATGCACCGCGACCCCGGTCGAACCGCCGCAACCCGCCGGACTCACGTTTATTCATTTGAATGACACGTACCGTGTCGGGGCCGTCGAAGACGGCGCGGCCGGTGGCTTCGGCCGCGTGGTGACACTGATCCGGGAGCTGCAGGCAGAGGGACGCGACGTGCGTATCCTGCATGGCGGGGATTTCCTGTACCCGTCGCTCGAGAGCCAGCTTTGGAACGGCCTGCAGATCGTCGACGCCTTCAACTTCATGGACGCGCTGGCGCCGATGTACGTCGTCGCAGGCAATCACGAATTCGATCCGCGCACGGCGGAGCATCTCATCGATGCCGTCAGGGCGTCGGACTTCGACTGGGTGGGCGACAATTATCGCTTCGCGACCGGCGACGCCGAGGTCGATCGAGCGCTGAACGAACAGTTCATGTTCGAAGCAGGCGGCCGCAGGATCGGCGTTTTCGGGCTGTTGCTGCACGCGAGCGACGGTGGCAACGATCGCGACTATGTGCCGACCGAACCGGATTACTTCGCACATGCGGAGCGCGCCATCCGCGCGCTGGACGCGGCCGGCGCCGACCTCATCATCGGCCTGACACACCTGCACATGTGGACGGACGTCGAGATCGCCGCACTGCGTGCCGAGTATCCGCAGTTCATGTTCATCGCGGGCGGGCACGAGCACGAGCCCGAGTACAGCGAGCTGCAGGACGATCGCGCGGCCGTCGTGAAGGGGGCGTCGAATGCCCGCAGGGTCTGGCGCATCGACGTGCGCTTCGATGCCGCTGGCGCGCCCGCAATCGACGCACGGATGATCGATCTCGATGACTCCGTCGAGACGGATGCCGGGTACGCGAAAATCGAGGAGAAGTGGCGCAGCAGGCTCCTCGAGCGCTTCCCGTTCCTCGTGGCACGTATCGGCGAGGCGGGCGTGCCGCTCGATGCCCGCGAGGTCACCATCCGCAACCAGGAGAGCAACTGGGGGAATTTCGTGGTCGACCAGATGCGCGGCGCGTTCGGTGAGCCGCACGCGGAGCTTGCCTTCATCAACAGCGGCACGCTGCGTATCGACGATTACATCGCCGGCGACGTTGCATTCGAGGACATCGGCCGGACCTTCGGATTTTCGTCATTCCTGCGCCACATGACGATGACAGGCGCGCAGTTCCAGGCCGTGCTGGAAGCCGGGTACCGGGGCAGCGGGCCGAGCAAGGGCTACTTCCCGCAGGTTTCCGGGTTCCGGGTCTGCGTCGACAGGTCGCGGCCGGAAGGCGATCGCATCGTGAGCCTGCAGCTGCCTGGCGAGGGGCGCTGGCACGAAATCGAGGCCGGGCGCGAGTATGGTGTGGTGGTGCCGGACTTCCTGTTTCGGGGCGGGGACGGCTACAACTTTCCGACCGAGGTGGAAGCGTCGCGGCCCGGCTCGGAACTCGTCTACCTCGTGCTCGACGCGATCATCAGTGCGCAGGCGGAAGGCCGCGCCATCGGCGAACCCGTCAATCCCGCGAACCCGCGCATCGTGATCCTCGAGTCCCCTGGCGATCCCTGCTGGCCGGAGTAGCCGGGTAGAGGGTAAACCGGGTCGGGTCGGACCAACATAAGTACTTGTTTATAAACCGAATCAGGTGTTCTTTTTGGGTCAAATCAGCCTTGATCACGGCAAAACATAGCGAAAATTCGTCCTGAAAGCGGCCAACGCAGGCGCTTCGGCCTGAACGTATCATTTCGGCCATGAAATTGGCCCATTAAGCTGAACATCCTGGCCTGTCAGGGGAAATTATCATTTTTAAACAGATACTTGCAGTGGTCCGACCCTAAATAATCCAAGAAAAAGGCGGCCCGGAGGCCGCCTTTCTCGTCTTGCTTGAAGCGCTCGCTTACAGGCCGAACTTGATGTCGAAGCCGATACGGGCTTCCCACAGGCTGCGGTTGATGTAAGTGCGCTCGATCGAACGATCCGAGAAATCCTCGAACACGAAGCGGCCCTGGGCGTCGACGCTCGCGTCGACGATTTCAGGCGTAAAGAACTGCGCGTCCACGATCTCGCCCCAATTGTCGTTCAGCATGTTGCCGAGGTTGTAGACCTTGAAGTAGAGGCGTCCAACGAGGTCGGCCGGCAGCGGGATTTCCTGGCTGATGCGCAGGTCGAAGCGGCTGCTCCAGCCGGTGTTGTAGCCGTTACGCTCGGTAAAGCCCGGGCCAAGCCCGTTGGCCGCGGCCCATTCGAAGAATGCCTGCTGGTCGAAGTCGGCGCCGAAGACCACGTTCGGATCGCTCGGGCCGTCCGGAATGTACAGCAGGTGGCGGCCGAAGAAGCCGTCGCCCTCGAGGTCGCTGCTGTTCATCGCGTAGCTCTGCGGCTGGCCTTCGTTGAAGAAGCCGAACAGCGTGACCTGCGTCAGGTTGTCGCCGAACAGCGGGTACTCGTAGTCGAGGCGTAACGTCCAGCGCTGCGGTACGACGTAGTTCGAATTGGCCGCCGGCGGATTGTTGATGTCGAGCAGCGCCGTGTTGTCGAAGTTCGACACGGCGACCGCCGACGTCATCGGGCTCACGTCTTCGGCTTCCGTCCACGCATAGCCAACCAGCACGTCGAGGCCGAAATCGAACTCCTTGCGCAGCACGAAGGAGATCACGTTGCTGACCGGGGTTTCACCCGAGTTCGTCAGCATCAGGTTGTCCCTGCCGTTCGTGAAGTCGTAGATCGGCGTGCCGAGAATGGTCGTGCCGACGATCGACTGCGACAGGTCGACGTAGTACGCCGGATCGTTGCCGCGCGAATGCAGGTAGTCGAAGTCCAGCTGCATGCCGCCGAGCCAGGGCATGTCCCAGGTGCCGCCCAGGGCGAACTTCCATTCACTGGGCTGCTCGTAGTCCGGGTCGATGATCACGAGATTCGAGGTGTTCGCGTCGGCCGGCGTCACGGCGAGGACTGCATCCACCATCTCCTGCGGGACATCGTAGCCGGGGCGCTGCTGACGCGACAGCGGCAGTGAGTCCGCGAAGCCGGGCAGTACCGTGGCCGAGTCGAAGTAGTTGAACTGGAACTGTGCGTTCGTCAGCCCGTCGTTACTCCAGGCGTTGGATATCCAGACATTCGGGTTGCCGCCCGAGTACAGGCCGACGCCGCCGCGCAGGGTCAGGTCGTCGCGGATACCCCAGGTAACGCCGATACG
>DATIUU010000016.1:0-3128 GCA_035466635.1 Woeseiaceae bacterium | reverse complement strand
TCGTCGCGGTTTCCGGGTGACGGTCGCCGTAGAGCCGCTGAAGCTGTTCGAGTGCCCCGGCCAGCAGCTGGTAGGCACGCTCGCGGCTGCCGAGACTGTAATAGACCTCGCCCAGGACCCGCTGCATGGTTGCACGCACGGTCGGTTGTTCCGCGAGCTCCGTGCCGATACGCTCCGCGCCCGCTTCGAGCAACTCGCGGGCGGTCACCTCCGCGCCGCGCGACTCCGAGGGATCCGCCACCGCGAACAGCCCGGTGACGAAATCCACGACTTCGGTCGCTTTGCGCCGTTCGTCCACGGCGATGTCGCGTTCCCGGGCGAGCTGCATCGTGTAATACGCCGTCAACGCGACGAATGCCGTAACGACCGCCGCCGTCGCGATGACGCCGCGGCGGTGGCGCTGCAGGAATTTCCTGAGGCGATAGCCCAGCGAGTCCGGCGTGGCGAGCACCGGCAGTCCGTCCAGGTGGCGGCGGATGTCGGTGGCCATCTGGTCGGCCGAGGTGTAGCGAGGCCCGGGCTCCCGGTGCAGGGCCATCAGGCAGATCGTGTCGAGGTCGCCGCGCAGCCGGCGTTTCAGGCGCTCGGCCGAGAGCCCCGTGCGGTGCGCCGGGTGGCCGAGCGTCCGGATATCGTGCCCGCCGTCTTCCGTCGCCGGCAACTGCGTCACGGCCGTGCTTGGCTTCGGCGGGTCGCCCGTCAGCACGGATTCCCTGAGTTCCTGCGGCGTCCGCCGCACCTCGAACGGCCGCCGGCCCGCGAGCAGCTCGTACAGGACCACGCCGAGCGCGTAGACGTCGGTCGCCGTCGTGATCGCCTCGTTGCGGAACTGCTCCGGTGCCGCATAGGCCGGCGTGTGCACCTGCACGCCCGTGCGGGTCAGGAGTTCGCCGCCGTCGTCGTCGAGCAGCTTGGCGATGCCGAAGTCCAGCAGCTTGGGAACCCCGTTCGCCGCCACGAGGATGTTGGACGGCTTCAGGTCCCTGTGCACGACCAAGCTGCGATGCGCGTAGTGGACCGCCTCGCAGACGGTCTCGAACAACGCAAGGCGTGCGTCGATATCGAGTTGCTGCGCGTCGCAGTAGGTCGTAATCGGGACGCCGTCGACGTATTCCATCGCGAACCACGGCCGCCCGTCCCCGGTTACGCCGCCGTCCAGCAGGCTCGCGATATTCGGGTGGCTCAGGCGTGCGAGGATGCTGCGTTCCTGCCGAAAGCGCTGCAGCACCTGCTCGCTGTCCATGCCTTTCTTGACGATCTTGAGCGCCGCCTGCTGCGTGAAGTCGTCGACGTGCCGTTCGGCCAGGAACACGGTCCCCATGCCGCCGGTGCCGACACGCTCTTTCAGCCGCCAGTCCTCGATCAGCGTGCCGAGCAGCGCTTCGTCACCGGCCAGGCGCAGGCCGATATCCGGGTCGCCGCCGCCGTCGGCGCGATTCACGTCGTCGGCGCGCAGCAGCGCCTCGACCCGGCGGCGCAGGTCCGGGTCGCCGGCGCAGGCATTGTCGAGAAAATCCGCGCGCTCCGCGGACGACAGCGCCACGGCACGTTCGAAAAGGTTTTGTAACTTGTCCAGGCTGGGCAATGTCGGCTCCTCTCTCCTCCTTTTATAGCGTGAAAACGCGGCCGATGTACCCACCGCATGGCGTCGCGGCGGGCCGGTTTGGGCAAAATCGCCGCCCGTTGCCGCTATAGGCAGTAAGCAGGGGAAATTCCTGCAACCTGTCACGATGGAGAGAAATCATGAACTGCATACGCCACACTCAACGGGGCCCGGCGATCCGGCTACTGGCATCACTGTTGCTGACGGCATCGCTGGCATTGCCCGCACGCGCACAACAGACGGTCGAGACGCCGCTCGCGTTCGCCACCGAGGCGCAACCGCTGTTCGGCGGTGACGCGGGCTACCGGGAAGTCATCGAGCTGTCGCTGCCCTTCTTCGAGGAGCGTATCCCGCCGACCACCAAGGGCTCGATCGAACGGGTCACCGAGGACATACCGGTGGAGACGCTGCAGCGGATCTGGCAGCAGGCGATCGACAAGTGTACTGCGCAGGGCTACACCGTCCCGGTAATCGGTACCCGCATATCGCCGACGGTGACCGAGTGCATCAACGGTGAGATCCGGCGCAACTACTGCACGTTGCCGCCCAAGCTCGGCTGGGGCAGTTGCCCCGGGTTCGCCCAGGAGACGTTCGTTCGCGACCTCGGCCGCGGCATCGGTCCGAAGCCGACGCAGCCGGCACCGCGGCCTTTCGACGTGGGTGCGATCGTCACCTACCGGGCCGACGTGGAAATGGGCGTGCGCGGTGCGGTCGTCTTCGACGCCGGCACGGTCGATGTGGCGTTCGCGGGCAACGCGCGCCTGCAGACGAGCGCGAGCGAGGCAGCGCCGGGCGACGTCGTCACGATAACGACCGGGTGGGATCTCGCGACACCGAGTGCCGACCTGGTATCACGGTATCCCAACATCGACTTCGCGCTCGGCAGCTACGTCTTCATGGACGCGCACGCGGAGGTCGAGTACGCGGCGCCGGACATGGAAAGCGGCGACCAGGTTCGCGGCAAGAAAGTGCTGTACGACAAGAAGACGCTCGACTCGGATCTGGAAAATGTCGGCGCCGACGGGATCGTCGAATTCGCCGACACGGAGTGGTTCGGGGTGAACATCAGCCTGGCCGGTCTGCAGGTGCGAGTGAAGGAAGAAGGCTTCACCGTCGTCGACGGCTCGACGCTGTTCAGTGACAACGTGCTGTATCCGTTCCAGCCCAAGCCGCGGCCGGTCGGCGCAGCGGGCTTCTCGCTCGCCGACTATTCCCTGCTGTCGCCGAAGCTCGACACGCCGGTGCCGAACGGCTACACCTGCGGTGAGTGCGAGAACCCGCCGCTAAGGAACTTCGTCGACCCGGACGGCAACATCGTCAATACGGCGCCGACGGGGACCCGGACGATCATCGAGGGACTGATCGGCGAGGATGGCCTGCAATCGCCGGCCGTGGGCAACGGCCTGCAGGACAGCGATTTCTTCCGCTTCGACCTCGACATCGATTCGCTCTCGCTCGCGGTCGGCGCGCCGCTCGGCGTCACCGTCGAAGGGCCGCTCGTGAAAATGCCGAAGCGTATTTTCAA
>DATIUU010000015.1:0-2819 GCA_035466635.1 Woeseiaceae bacterium | reverse complement strand
AAGAAGACATTCGCGATCGCGGCCAGCCACATTACAGCGACCAGCGCCGGCGACACGTCGGGGCCGGTCACCGCAGTCACGCCCGTGTCATTCGCGAAGCACGCCGCCTCGACGATACTCCAGACGTACACGACCGCCATCAGCGAACTCACGAGGATGATGACGACGAGCGGCACGCCGGCGGTGCCTAATTCCATCGCGGCGCCGATCAGGTACCACTTGCTGACGAAACCGGCCGTGCCCGGGATACCGATCAGGCTGAGACCGGCGATCACGAACGCAGCGAACGTCCACGGCATGCGGCGGGCGATGCCGCGCAGGTCCGCGAGGCGCAGCCCGGCGGCAAACGTGGCAAACGACGCGACAGCGAGAAACATTGCGCCTTTCGCCAGCGCGTGGTTGAAGATGTGCACGATGCCCGCCGTGAGGCCGGCGGCGGTGAGCAGGCTCGCGCCGAGCATCATGTAGCCGACCTGCGCGACCGAGGAAAACGCCAGCAGGCGCTTGATGTTGCTTTCGAACATCGCGACCGACGAGCCGACGAGAATGCCGAGAATGGCCAGCGGCATCAGGAAGGCGGCGAACTGGAAGGCGTGCCCCGCCAGGTTCTCCTGGAACACGAAGAAGTCGAAGCGCAACAGGACGTACAGCGAGACCTTGGTGGAGCACGCCGCGAGGAATGCCGTCACCATGTGCGGTGCATAGGTGTAGGCATTCGGCAGCCAGACGTGCAGCGGGAATATTGCCGCCTTCAGCGCGAGCCCGACGGTAATGAACCCGGCCGCCGCAAGTATGGGGCGCTGGTCCGCCACTTCGTGTATACGGACGGCCATGTCCGCGAGGTTCAGGGTGCCGGTCATCATGTAGATGAGGCCGACGCCGATGAGATAGAACGTCGCGCCGATCGTGCCCATGACCAGGTACTTGAAAACCGTGGGCAGCGCCCGCCGGTCCGGACCGCCCGCGATGAGCACGTAACTCGCGAGCGACGAGATTTCCATGAAGACGAATATATTGAAAGCGTCGGCGCTTACCAGGATTCCCGACAGGCCGGCCAGGGCCAGCAGCCAGGCCGCGTAGAAATAAGGCTGGCGCCCGCTTTCGATCTGCCGGTCGAGACTGTCCCGGCCGCCAACGAGCGCGAGCACCGAGGCACCGGTCACGGTCAGCAGCAGCAGCCCGCTGAACGCATCGACCCTGAGCTCGATCCCGTACGGCGCCGGCCATGACCCCATCAGGTAGCTGGCCGGGCCGGCGTCAAGTACGCCGAAGACGAGCTGCACCGCGACCGCGAAGGCGAGCGCGCTCGCCGCGGTACAGGCCGCCCAGGCCAATCCGCGCGGCCGCAGCAGAATCACCAGCGGCGCCACGAGCATCGGCACGACGACCTGCAGTGCCGGGAGGTGCTGAGCCAGGCCGTTCACCGCTCGTCGATCTCCTGGATCTCGTCTTCCTCGATCGAGCCGTACTCTTCTTTCACGCGCACGACGATCCCCAGGCCGAGGGCCATCGTTGAAATCCCGACGACGATCGCCGTGAGGATCAGCACCTGCGGCAGCGGATTCGAAAAGACGACGGCGCCCGTCTCCGGGAAGATCGGCGCCGTGCCATCGTCGACCTTGCCCATCGTGATGTAGAGCAGGAACACGGCGGCCTGGAAAAGCGACAGGCCGATCAGTTTCTTGACGAGATTGCGCTTTGCAACGACCGCGTAGAAACCGGTCATCAGCAGGATCGCGAACACCCAGTAGTGGTAGAGGCCGAGCAGCTCCATGGACTAGCGCTCCCTCGCCGCGAAGGCATGGAAGATGGCGAGCAGCACGCCGGTCACGCTGATGCCGACCCCCGCCTCGATGAGCAGGATTCCCAGCTGCTGGCCTTTGACCGGGTCCGATGACAGCACCGAGTAGTCGAGGAAATTGCCGCCGAGGAGGATACCGGCGACGCCGACACCCCCGTACAGCAGCGGCCCCGCGGCGATCAGCCCGAGCAGCGCACGCTCGGGCAACACCGCCAGCGCGCGCTTTTCGCCCTCCAGCAGCGCGAACAGGATGACCGCGGCCGCGATGATCGCGCCGGCCTGGAAACCACCGCCCGGCCCGTACTCGCCGTGGAACTGCACGTACAGCCCGAACAGCAGGATGAACGGAATCAGCACGCGGCCGACGACGCGCGGAATCAGGTGGTGGCGCAGGCCCTCGTTGACGTTCTGCTGCACCGTCGCGCCCGCGGCCCTGCCGCCGCCAAGAAGAAACAACACGCCGATGCCCGCGGTAAACACCACGAACACTTCGCCCAGCGTGTCGTAGCCGCGGAAGCTGCCGAGCACGGCCGTGACGACATTCGGGATGTCGATATACTCCGGCGTCTTCTCGAGATACCACGGTGCGACGTGCGTCTGGACCGGCGCCTGCGGATCGCCGAAACGCGGCTTGTCGAAGGTCGCGTAGATGAGGACCAGCGCAGCCGCGGCGACGACCGTGAACGACAGCCCCCGGTTCGCCGACTTCGACCGTTCGCGTTCCGACGTGAGCGCGAGCGCACCGAGGAACAGCACCGTGGAGATGCCGGCACCGACCGCCGCTTCGGTCAGTGCCACGTCCGCGGCATCGAGCATGAAGAAGTTGGCGGCGATCAGGAGGCTCGCGATGCCCATGAGCATTACCGCCACGAACAGGTTGTCGGTCCGCACGATGGCGATCGCGGTGATCACCAGCAGCGTCAGCAGGAAGATCCCGAAGACGACGATCACGAGGACTGCTCCTCGTCCGCGCGTGTTTCCGCGAACGGCCGCGTGCCGGCGAGCAGCGCGGCACTGG
>DATIUU010000014.1:0-3297 GCA_035466635.1 Woeseiaceae bacterium | reverse complement strand
GCGAAAGCATTCGCCCACCCAGTGGTCGAGCGTGCCGATGACATCGGCCGTACAGGTATCGGGCTTGCGTGCGGCGTCGAGGAGTTGCTTGCGCAGCGCGTCGGGGTACGGGGTCGTCCGTTCGCTGACGACCTGGAGGGTTTGATCGCCGAACTCGACCAGGGCGGCATCGACCCCGTCCATGCTCGTGCCGGAGATGAGGCCGATATACAGCTCGGGCGTCAACGGGCGGCGCTACTTGTTGCTGTAGGCAACGGAAGCCAGCCGCGTGCTCTTGTAGTCCTCGAGTTCCTCCAGGATCGGTTCCACGGTGGCGAGGAATCGCTGCCGATAGCGCTGGTCGATTGGGTCGGCCTGTGGCAGGTCGACAGTACGCGGATTGCGGTGCGCACCGTTCAGGCGGTACTCGTAGTGCAGGTGATTGGCCGTCGCGAGGCCGGTTGCGCCGACGTAGCCGATGGTCTGGCCCTGCCGCACACGGCTGCCCACCTTGAAGCCGCCGAAGCGCGACATGTGCGCGTACAAGGTCGTGATGTTGCCGCCGTGCTGCAGGATGATGGTATTGCCGTAGCCGCCTTTCACGCCGCGGAAAATGACCTTGCCATCGCCCGCCGCCTTGATCGGCGTGCCCCTGGGGGCGGCGTAGTCCACGCCGCGATGGGCGCGGATGGTATTGAGGATCGGGTGGCGGCGTTGCGGGTTGAAATTGGAACTGATGCGGGTGAAGTCGACCGGTGCGCGGATGAAGGCTTTCCTCACGCTGTGGCCGTCCGGCGTGAAGTAGTCGCTGCGGCCCTCGTCGTCGACGAACCGCACCGCCTGGTGGGTGCGGCCATTGTTGTTGAATTCGGCGGCGATGATCTCGCCGTCCGCGACGTACTCGCCGTCCTGCCAGATCTCCTCGTACTGCACGTAGTAGTGGTCACCGCTGCGGATGTCGAGGACGAAGTCCACGTCCCAGGCGAAGATTCCGGCGATGTTCATGATGAGGCGATCGGACAGGCCGGCATCGGCCGCGCTCTCGAATAGCGAGGTTTCGATCGTGCCGTGGGCAAGCCGCTTGCGCTTCTCGACGGGCCGCTCGACGATTTCGGCTTTGAAACCGTCTTCGCCGCGCTCGATCTTGAGCGCGCTCGTGAGGCTGAGCTTCGAGTACATGCTGACCAGGTCGCCCTGGTCGTGGGTGATTTCGAACTCGTCGCCTGGCTTGAGCTTGCGGAAGCGATCGCGTGGCTCTTCCAGCCGTGAGATCTCCGCAAGGTCACCGAGATCGAGGTCGTTTTTCCTGAACAGCTTGTCCAGCGTATCGCCACGACGAATGGTCAGGTTGAGTTTTTGGTACGGCGGCGGGTTGATCGCGTCCACGAGGACCAGCGGCGTTTCCGCGTAGACGAGTTCGACGGTATTTTCGGCCTCGTGCGGGAGGGTGCCGACCGCGGTCATCACGGGTTGTTCCGGCGGCGCCGCCGGCGGTGGCGTCGTGGCGAGCTGGGAGACGAATGCAAGGCTGGCGAGCGGGATGCCGAGGCCTACTGCAAACCATTGCAGGGCTTTGGATTTCTTCGACTTTTGCGCTGCAGATGGCTTGTAGTCGTGCAGTAATGGACTGACCGGACGATGCAAGTCTGCGACCCCAGGTTCGAGAATGCCGCTACTCTACCGTGACGTTGCCGCAACGTCAAAGAAAAGTGTTATAAGTCAGTCTGTTAACGATCAAGCTTCACGGGGTCGCGAGGTAACGCCGGAGGGCTTTCATCGGTGGCGGAGAATGCTACAGTTCCGCTGCACGCCGCGGGCGGTCATCAGAAAGGCAATAATGGGCAACATACAGGCACAAATCGCGGAGCTCACCCGCGGCACCGACGAGGTGCTGCCGGAGAACGGGCTCGAGGCCAAGCTGAAACAGGGCAGGCCGCTGGTCGTCAAGGCCGGTTTCGACCCGACCGCGCCCGACCTGCACATCGGTCACACGGTACTCATCAACAAGATGCGGCAGTTCCAGGAATTCGGCCACGAGGTCGTGTTCCTGATCGGCGACTTCACCGGCATGATCGGCGACCCGTCCGGCAAGAACGCCACGCGCCCGCCGTTGTCGGCCGAGCAGATCAAGGACAACGCAAAGACCTACGAGGCGCAGATCTACAAGATCCTCGACGAGGACAGGACGCGCATCGAATTCAATTCGACCTGGATGGGCGCCATGGATGCCGCGGGGCTCGTGAAGCTCGCGTCGCACCACACGGTTGCGCGCATGCTCGAACGCGACGACTTCAGCAAGCGCTACGAAGGCGGCCAGCCCATTTCGATCCACGAGTTCCTGTACCCGATCGTCCAGGGCTACGACTCCGTCGCCCTGAAAGCGGACATCGAGCTCGGCGGCACCGACCAGAAGTTCAACCTGCTGGTGGGCCGCCAGTTGCAGCAGGACTATGGGCAGGATCCCCAGGTGGTCATGACCACGCCCCTGCTGGAGGGCCTCGACGGCGTGCAGAAAATGTCGAAGTCGCTGGGGAACTACGTCGGCATCACCGAGCCGCCCGGCGAGATGTTCGGCAAGCTCATGTCGATTTCGGACGACCTGATGTGGCGCTATTTCGAGGTCCTGAGCTTCCGCTCGCTCGACGACATCGAGCGCCTGAGGAAGCGGGTCGCCGAGGGCATGAATCCGCGCGATGCGAAATTCGAACTCGCGGGGGAGATCGTGGCGCGGTTTCATGACGCCGCCGCGGCCGATGCCGCGAAGCAGGAGTTCATTGCGCGCTTCCGCGAAGGCGCCATGCCCGAGGAGATGCCGGAACTGACGCTCGCGAGCGAGGGCGGCACGCTCGGCATCGCCCACCTGCTGAAGGGCGCCGGCCTCGTCAGCAGCACGTCCGAGGCGTTCCGGATGATCAAGCAGGGCGCGGTCCGGATCGACGGGGAGCGCGTCGACGACCGCTCGCTCACCATCGACGCCGGCAGCACTAATGTCTACCAGGTTGGTCGAAGACGTTTTGCCCGTGTCAGCCTGAACTGATAACGAGGAGGCATCTTGAATTCAGCGTTACCCCGCATCTGCCTGCTGGCCGCCTTCGCCTGCTGGTCCCCGGGCGCGCTCGCGCAGGAAGGCGCGCGCGACGCGCAGGCGCAGGCCGAGCTGGAGCGCCAGGCGCGTTGCCGCGCCGGTTTCCAGGCGATCGTCGAGGATCTCAACAATAATTCGCTGCAGCGCTTCGCCCTCGCCATCGATCGCGATGACATGCTCGAGCGCATTTTCGGGCTGCGCCTGATCGACCAGAAGGTCAAGCAGGGTTTCCG
>DATIUU010000013.1:0-3682 GCA_035466635.1 Woeseiaceae bacterium | reverse complement strand
CGTGCCGCGAAGCTCGGGCTGGCGGTACGCGACATAGCCGACCGCGTCGTGGCGAGCGTGCGGGGTGAAGTTGCCACCCGCTATACGTGGCGCGACCGCAAGATCGACGTCCTCGTACGCAGCGTCGACACACGGCAATCCAGCGTCGACGAGATTCGACGGCTGATCGTCAACCCGGAATCGGAGCGGCCCGTCACGCTCGAGGCCGTGGCGAAAGTCGAAATCGCGCGGGGCCCTGCCGAGATCCGGCGCGTCGCCCAGGAACGCGTCGCCATCATCACGGCGAACGTGGCGTACGGCGATCTCGGCGCGGCTGCCGCCGCGGCCGGCAGCATACTCGACCGCATACCCATGCCCGCGGGCATCAACGCCATCGTTTCGGGACAGAGCGAAGAGATGCAGGAATCATTCACGTCCATGCAGTTCGCTCTCGCGCTCGCGGTGTTTCTCGTCTACCTGGTGATGGCATCGCAGTTCGAGTCGCTGATTCACCCGTTCATAATCCTGTTCACGATCCCGCTGGCGCTCGTCGGTGCCGTCCTCGCATTGTTCGTTACCGGCACGACGATCAACGTCGTCGCATTCATCGGCGTCATCATGCTCGCGGGTATCGTGGTCAATAATGCCATCGTGCTCGTCGACCTGATCAACCAGTTGCGCGCAAGCGGCATGGAGCGCGTCGAGGCCATCATGGAAGCCGGCACCGCCAGGCTGCGGCCGATACTGATGACGTCGCTGACCACGGCGCTCGGCCTGCTGCCGATGGCGCTCGGGTTCGGCGAAGGGTCGGAAGTGCGGACGCCGATGGCCATCACGGTAATCGGCGGCCTGTTGGTGTCGACACTCCTGACGCTGCTCGTGATCCCGGTCGTCTATTCGCTGCTGGACCGCAAACGCTGGCCGGCCGCGGTCCCGCTGGCTGCAGCGCAGAGCCGCTCATGAGGCATACCGAGATTGCATTGCGGCGGCCGGTAACGACCGTCGTCGTCTTCGTTGCCCTCGCCCTGGTCGGGCTGATCGCTGCCCGCCTGCTGCCGCTCGAGAAGTTCCCCGACATCGAGTTCCCCGGGATCTTCGTCCAGATCCCGTACGAAGGATCGTCACCGGAAGAGATCGAGCGGCTGATCACGCGGCCGGTCGAAGAAGCCCTTGCGACCCTGTCCGGCGTCGAGCGGATGTTCTCGACGTCCACGGAAAACGACGCGCAGATATTCCTGCAGTTCGACTGGGAACAGAACATGGGGGCGAAAGGCATCGAGGCGCGTTCCAAGGTCGACGGTATCCGTCACCTGTTGCCCGACGACATCCGCCGGGTTTTCGTATTCACCGGGTCGCTCGGCGACCAGCCCGTGCTGCAGCTGCGCATATCCAGCGAGCGTGACCTGTCCGACAGCTACGACCTGCTCGACCGGCTCCTGAAACGCCGGCTCGAGCGTATCGACGGCGTTTCGCGTGTCGAACTGCAGGGCGTCGACCCACGCGAGATTCGCATCCTCCTCAACGCCGATATGATCGCGGCATACGGCATCGACGTGGCCGACCTGCGTGATCTCCTCACACGCAGCAACTTCGCCGTCAACGCGGGCCGCCTGACCGCCGGCGACCAGCGCCTCAGCGTGCGTCCGCGGGGTGAGTTCGGATCGGTCGAGGACATCCGCAATCTCGTCGTCTCGGCGGACGGCCTGCGGCTCGGCGACATCGCACAAGTCGAGCTGCGCACGCCCGAACGAAATTACGGCAGGCATCTCGATCGCAACTACGCGATCGGCGTCTCGGTCAACAAGACGACGGGGTCCAACCTCGTCGACGTGACCGACCGCGTGCTCGCCGAAGTCGAGGATGTGGGCCGATTGCCGCAAATGAGCGGCATCAATATCTTCCCGCTGGACAATGCCGGCGACAGCGTACGCAAGTCGCTCTCCGACCTCCTCAACGCGGGCCTGCTCGGCGGGCTGCTCGCCGTCGTCGTGCTGTATCTGTTCCTGCGGCAGGTATCCACCACGCTGATCGTCATTTCGTCGGTGCCATTCTCGTTGCTGATCACGCTGGGGGCGCTGTATTTTGCCGGCCTCTCGCTGAACATCCTGTCCATGATGGGACTCATGCTCGCCATCGGCATGCTCGTCGACAACGCGGTCGTGGTCACCGAGAGTATTTTCCGGCACCGCGCAATGGACAAGGAGAATCCCTTCGATGCGACGCTCAAGGGCGTGCGCGAGGTCGGCACGGCGGTGATCGCGGGTACTGCGACGACCGTCATCGTCTTCGCACCGATCATCGTCGGCACCAAGAACGACATCATGGTGTTCCTCACGCACGTCGCGGTGACGATCATCGTTGCCCTGCTGGCATCGTTGCTGATCGCGCAGACGCTCGTGCCCATGCTTGCCGCACGAATCAGGCTGCCGAAGCCCCCGAAGAGCGGCGCGCTGATACCGCGGTTGACGCGCGCCTACACACGGAGTCTTCGCTGGATCATCGCCCACCCGTGGTGGACAGGCCTCGGCATCGTCATGACCTGCGTCATCGGTGTCTTGCCGCTGGTGCTGCAGCTGGTCAAGTTCGACATGTTCCCGCAGGACGTCGGCCGGCGGCTTTACATGTCCTACCACATCGAAGGGCAGCACCCGGTGGAGCGCGTCGAGGCCGCTGTCGACACGATCGAGGAATACCTGTTCTCGCGGCAGGAGGAATTCAATATCCGTTCGGTCTACAGCTATTACGACCAGGGGCAGGCGCAGTCTGCGCTGCTGTTGACCGAGGAGGAAGACGCGACCCTGTCGACGAAGGAGATCATCAAGCGTATCGAAGCCGATATGCCGACACTCGCCATCGGCAAACCCTCCTTCCAGTTCGACCAGCAGGGTGGCGGCGAAGGCTTCACCGTGCAGATATCAGGTGATTCGACGGAGTTGCTGAACGAACTGGGCAACGAAGTTGCCCGCGCCCTGTCGTCGATCGAAGGCCTCAAGGACGTGCGCTCCGATGCCGAGTCCGGCGAAAACGAGGTGCGCGTCTCTATCGACAGGGACAGGGCCGCACTCGTCGGGCTGACGGCTGCCGATATTGCGCAGACCGTCGCCATTGCCATGCGCGGCGAAAACCTGCGGGAGTTTCGCGGAGAAGCGGGTGAGATCGAGGTCCGGCTCGCTTTCAGGGAAGATGACAAGCAGAGCGTCGAGCAGCTTGCCAGCCTGCCCTTGTTCACGCCGGACGGCCGGCGCATCAATCTCGGCAGCGTTGCATCACTGCATGTCAGCCGCTCCCCGGCCACCATCCGGCGCACCGACAGGCAGACGGCCGTCATCCTCTCCGGTAACCTGGATGACGGCGTCAGCAATGAAGACGTCAGGCCCGACGTCAAGAGCCTGATGGAACAGATCGAGCTGCCGCCGGGCTACAGTTGGAAGGAGGGGCGCGGTTTCGAGCGGGCCGACGAGACGCAGGCCATGATGGCCACCAACATCCTGCTCGGCATCGCCTGCATATTCCTCGTCATGGCTGCATTGTTCGAATCCCTGCTGCTGCCGTTCTCGATCATTCTCGGTTCGATCGTGTTTTCGATCTTCGGCGTATTCCTGTTCTTCGCCGCGACCGGCACCACGTTCTCGTTCATGGCCATGATCGGCATCATGATCCTCATCGGCGTGGTCGTTAACAACGGCATCGTGCTGGTCGACCA
>DATIUU010000012.1:0-9570 GCA_035466635.1 Woeseiaceae bacterium | reverse complement strand
ACCGCCGGCGACAGGAAGGTGTTGTCCACGGCATACAGCGCGCCGCAGGCCTTCGCGAGCGTCGCGACCTTTTCGATATCGACGATTCGCAGCAACGGGTTCGACGGCGTTTCCGTGAGGATCAGCCGCGGCTTGCGGGCGCAGGCCTCGGCCAGCGCACGTTCGTCGGTCTGGTCGACGAACAGGACCTCGAAGTGACCTTTGCGCCCGAGCGCCTCGTAGAGACGGTAGGTGCCGCCGTAGCAATCGTGGGGCACGACGAGCAGGTCCCCCGGCTCCAGCAGCTGCACCATCACGTTCAGCGCCGCCATTCCCGATGCCGTGACCACCGCGGCCGCGCAACCGTCGAGCGTCGCCAGCGCCTCGCCGAGCGCATCGCGGGTCGGGTTGCCGGAGCGCGTATAGTCGTACTCGCGCTTCTGTCCGAAACCCGCAAACGCGTAATTCGAGGACAGGTGCAACGGCGGTACGACGGCGCCATGCTGCGTGTCCGACTCGATGCCCGCGCGCACCGCGCGCGTTGTCCTGGAAGCTTCTGAAGTCATGTTCGGTCTCCGCTGAACGTTCCAATGCCAAAACTTCTCATCGGAACCCTGCGGGACCGCAAGGGAGGGTGTCGTGCCCTTCAGCTGCGCCTTCGGCAGCGCGTTGCAACGACACTCATCTCTCGGAGGTATCGCCTCCGCAGGAGTTGGCACCTTTTCAGGATGGTTAGTCCCGAAGGTTGCCCCGGCTTCAAAGGGCCTTTCCCTCAGCCGGTCTCGATGAGTACGGCGCAAGTGTAGGGTCGGCGGCGTCCGGGCGTCAAGCGATTCGAGGCCACGTCGGCCGAAAATAGTAAGTTTCAACAGTAACTTGCGCGTCGCGGCGGGCCGCGGTGCAGGCAGGGGTTGCCTTCTGCAGGCCGATGTATTAGCGTATTAACGCGTTAATACATTGGTACAGCGATGAAACCCAACCGGCAGGAAAGCGACAGGCAGCAGGCGCGCAACGAGGAAGCCCTGTTCCGGGCGATCGTGAGCCTGCGGGACACCACGGAATGCGGCAATTTCCTGCGCGACCTGTGCACGCCCGCCGAACTCCAGGCGCTCGTCGACCGCTGGCACGTGGTCGAACTCCTGCAGGAGGGCCTGCCCTACCGACGTATTCACGACCTCACGGGTGTCAGCGTCACGACGATCGGCCGCGTCGCCCGTTTCCTGACCGACGGTTTCGGCGGCTACCAGGCCGCACTGGACCGGACCGGCGTCGATCGCGGCAACAGCTCGCACTAAGGAATGGACCTCATGGACACCAGCAAGCGGCGCATCAAGATCGCGGTGCAAAAGACCGGCCGGCTCACCGATCACTCGCTCGACCTGCTCGAGCGTTGCGGCCTCAAGTTCACGCAGAGCAAGGACCAGCTGTTCTGCTTCGGCGAGAACATGCCGATCGACCTGCTGCTGGTCCGCGACGACGACATACCGGGGCTCGTGGCGGACGACATCTGCGACCTCGGTATCGTCGGCCTGAACGTGGTCGAGGAGAAGCGGCTGGGCCGTGCGTTCGAAGGCCGGGAGACGCTGTTCGACCGCGTCTACGACCTGGACTTCGGCCATTGCCGGCTGTCGATCGCGGCCCCGGACGAGACCGCTTACGTGGGTCTCGAATCACTGGAAAATAGCGTGATAGCAACCAGTTACGTATCATTGTTGAGAGACTTTCTGGAACGCAACCGGATCGACGCACGGATCGAGTACTTCTCGGGCGCCGTCGAGATCGCGCCCAAGCTCGGCAAGGCCGACTTCATCTGCGACCTGGTCTCCACGGGCAGCACGCTGGCGGCCAACGGCCTCAGCGAACGCGAAGTGCTGCTCGAGAGCGAGGCCGTCATCATCCAGACGCGCGCGCCCCTGCCCGAGGACAAGCAGCAACTGGTCGACCGGATCCTGCAGCGCCTCGACGGCGTGCTGCAGGTCCACGAAAGCAAGTACATCATGCTGCATGCGCCGCGCGCGGCACTCGACGAAATACGCAGGCTGCTGCCCGGCAGCGAGGCGCCGACCGTCATTCCGCTGGAGGGCACCAATGACAAGGTGGCCGTGCACGCCGTCTGCCGGGAGAACGTCTTCTGGGAGACGCTCGAGAACCTGAAGGCCGCGGGCGCCAGTTCACTGCTGGTCCTGCCCGTCGAGAAGATGCTGGCCTGAGTCATGCCATTGCCACGCGCCCGCTGGAACGACCTCGATGCCGCCGGCCGGCGCTCGCTGCTGCGGCGGCCCGCCGAGGACGACGACGCTGCGATCCGCGCGGCGGTGCTGCGGATCGTCGCCGACGTCAAGCGCCGGGGCGACGCGGCGCTCCGCGAACTGACCGCGCGCCTCGACCGCGCCGAACTCACGGACCTGCGGGTGTCGGGCGAGGAAATGGACGCGGCAACCGGCCTGCTGCCGGCGGCCGCAATCGACGCCATCGACCTCGCCATCGGCAACGTGCGCCTTTTTCACGCGGCCCAGCGGCCGCCCGACGTGCAGGTGGAGACCATGCCGGGCGTCCGCTGCGAGCGCGTCAGCCGCCCGATCGACGCCGTCGGCCTGTACGTACCGGCGGGCACGGCGCCGCTGCCCTCGGCCGCCATCATGCTCGCGGTGCCGGCGGTGATCGCCGGCTGTGGCACGCGGATCGTCTGCACGCCGCCGCGACCGGACGGCCGTGCCGATCCCGCCGTCGTCGTCGCGTCGGTCCGCGCCGGCGTCACCGATATCTTCAAGATCGGCGGCGCGCAGGCGGTTGCCGCCATGGCCTACGGCACGGAGAGCGTGCCCAGGGTCGGCAAGATTTTCGGCCCCGGGAACGCCTGGGTGACCTGCGCGAAATCGGTGGTGTCGTCGGACCCGGACGGCGCGGCGATCGACATGCCGGCGGGACCGTCCGAAGTGCTGGTCATCGCGGACGAGTCGGCGTCGCCCGAATTCGTCGCTTCCGACCTGCTGTCCCAGGCCGAGCACGGCGTCGACTCGCAGGTCGTACTGGTGACGACCAGCGATGCACTGGCCGACGCCGTCGAGGCAGAGATCGAGGCGCAGCTCGAGTCCCTTTCGCGGGCCGATATCGCCCGCGGCTCGCTGCAACACGCACGCGTGGTGATCGTCGCCGATCTGCCGTCCGCGGTCGAGGTAAGCAACGCTTATGCGCCGGAACACCTGATCCTGCAATGCCGCGACCCACGGGCACTGTTGCCCGCGATCAGCAACGCGGGCTCGGTGTTCGTGGGCGAATGGACCCCGGAGTCGGTCGGCGATTACTGCAGCGGCACCAACCACGTGCTGCCGACCTACGGTTACGCGCGCAGCTACAGCGGCCTGAGTCTCGACCAGTTCATGCGCGGCATGACGGTGCAGGAGCTGACGCGCGACGGGCTCGCCGGCCTGTCCGACGCGGTCGTCACGCTCGCGGGCCTCGAGGGCCTCGACGCGCATGCGGCCGCGGTTACGCGGCGACTGCGAGGCCGGTCATGACCATCGCGGAACTGGCAAGACCCGAATTGCGCGCGCTGCAGCCCTACGAGGCGGCGCAGCAGGTCGAGGACACGATCCGCCTGAATGCGAACGAGGCGCCCTGGAGCAGCAGCGCGGACCGCTTCCGCCGGCCGCTGAACCGCTATCCGGAGATCCGTCCGGCGCGGCTGGCACGCGCACTCGGCGACTATTTCTCCTGCGACCCCGCGCGGCTGCTGGTGACACGTGGCACCAGCGAGGCGATCGACCTGCTCATCCGCGCCTTCTGCCGCGAAGGCAGGGACAACATCGTCACGACGTCGCCGACGTTCTCGATGTACGCGCATTACGCGGCGGTACAGGGGGCGGCGCACCGTGCCGTCGCGACGCGGCCCGCGGACGATTTCGCCGTCGACACCGACGCGATCCTGTCCGCCTGCGACGACCGCACGCGGCTCGTGTTCATCTGCTCGCCGAACAACCCGACGGGCACCCTCGTGTCGCGTGCGGCGCTGGTCGACCTGCTCGAGCGGCGCGGCGACCGCTCCGCCATCGTCGTCGACGAGGCGTACGTCGAGTTCTCCGGCGAGGCGTCGGCGGTCGAACTGCTCGATCGCTTTCCGAACCTGGTCGTGCTGCGCACGCTTTCGAAAGCGCTGGCGTTTGCCGGTGCGCGCTGCGGTGCCGTGATGGGGCCGGCCGACGTGATCCGGATCCTCAATGCGATCCAGGCGCCTTACGCGATGGCCACGCCGGTCGTCGAATGCGTCGAAGACGCACTGCAGTCCGCGGCCATCGACGCCGCCAGGGACCGCATCGCCGAGATCGTCGCCGAGCGCGAACGGCTCATGGCGGCGCTGGCAACCTGCGCTTGCGTCGACAAGGTCTGGCCGAGCGCGGCCAACTTCTTCCTGGTCAGGGTTCGGGACGGCCAGGCGGTCATGCGCAGTGCGCGAGACCACGGCATCCTGCTGCGCGATTTCGGCAGGAGCCTGCCCGATTGCATCCGCATCACGGTGGGCGAGCGCTCCGAGAACGAGCACCTGCTCGCGCTGTTCGCCGCGATCGACGGGGGTGCGTCACGATGATGAAAGTGCTGTTCATCGACCGCGACGGGACGCTCATCGAGGAGCCTCACGACAACCAGGTCGACTCGCTCGACAAGGTCCGGCTGGTGCGCGGCGTGATCCCCGCCCTGCTCGAGCTCGCGAACCACGGCTACCGCTTCGTCATGGTCAGCAACCAGGACGGGCTCGGCACCGAGTCATTCCCGCTCGAACACTTCGAGGCCTGCCACCGGCACGTGGTCGCGCTGTTCGAGTCGCAGGGCATTACGTTCGACGAGACGTTCATCTGTCCGCACTTCGACGGCGACGGCTGCGACTGCCGCAAGCCGCGCACGGGGCTGCTCACGCGTTTCCTCGCCCGCAACCACCTCGACAGCGCGAGGTCCGCCGTCATCGGCGATCGCAAGACGGACCTCGAACTTGCCGGGCGTCTCGGCCTGCGCGGCTTCCTGGTGGACCCGGACGCTTCATTCGAGACCAGCTGGGCCGGGATCGTCGCCGCGCTGTGCGCCGGCCAGCGGACGGCCGAGGTGGAGAGATCCACCCGGGAAACGACCATCCGCGCGCGTGTCAACCTCGACACGGCGGGGCGGATCGAGGTGCAGACCGGCATCGGCTTCTTCGATCACATGCTCGAACAGATTGCGAAGCACGGCAGCTTCAGCCTCGTGCTTCGGTGCGACGGCGACCTGCACGTCGACGAACATCACACGGTCGAAGACGTGGCGATCGTACTCGGCACCGCGCTGCGCGAGGCCCTCGGCGACAAGCGCGGTATCGGGCGCTACGGTTTTCTCCTGCCCATGGACGAGAGCGCGGCGACGGTCGCGCTCGACCTGTCGGGGCGTGCGAGCTTCGTCTTCGACGCCCCGTTTCCGCGCGCCGCCGTGGGCGAGATGTCGACCGAGATGGTGAGCCATTTCTTCCGCTCGCTGGCCGACTCGCTCGGTGCGGCGCTGCACGTCTCGGTCAGGGGCGAGAACACGCACCACATGGTCGAGGCCTGTTTCAAGGGCGTCGGCCGCAGCCTGCGGCAGGCGATCAGGCAGGACGGCGCCGAGTTGCCCACGACCAAGGGCACGCTGGCATGACGGGGTCCGTTGCCATCATCGACAGTGGCGGCGCCAATATCGCGTCGCTATTGTTCGCACTGGAGCGGCTCGGCTTCGACGCGAGTCTCACGACCGACGCCGGCTCGATCAGGCGCGCAGACCGGGTCATCCTGCCGGGCGTCGGCGCCGCAGCGGATGCCATGCAGCGGCTGCGGGACAGCGGCCTCGTGGACGTGATCCGCGCCCTGCAGCAGCCCGTACTCGGCATCTGTCTCGGCATGCAGTTGCTCGCCGACGCCTCGGAGGAAGAAGACGTCGACTGCCTCGGCATCATTCCCGGCGTGGCGCGACGCCTGCCCGTGGCCGAGGGCTTCCCGGTACCCAACATGGGCTGGTGCCCGGTCACGCGAGTGGCGGATGCACCGTTGCTGGATGGCATCGAAGACGGCAGCTACTTCTATTTCGTGCACAGCTATGCCCTGCCCCCGTCGGCGTTCACGTTGGCGACGGCGGACCATGCCGGGGCGTTCTCGGCCGTCATCGGGCGCGACAACTTCGTCGCCGCGCAATTCCATCCCGAGCGTTCCTCGGCCGACGGTGCGCGCCTGCTGCGCAACTTCCTGGAGATGCGCCGGTGAAGATCATCCCGGCCATCGACCTGCACGAGGGCAGGTGCGTACGCCTCTACCAGGGCGACTTCGGCAAGGTCACCCACTACAGCGACCCGCCGCTGGAAGTTGCCCGGAGGTACGCGGAGATGAACGTGGACGACCTGCACATTGTCGATCTCGACGGCGCGCGCACGGGCTCGCAGCAGAATGCGCGGGTGGTTCGTCGCCTGTGCGCCGACACGCCGCTGGCGGTGCAGCTCGGCGGCGGGATACGCGAGGGTGAGCATGTCCGGCAGTGGCTCGACAGCGGCGTTGCGCGTTGCGTGATCGGCAGCGTTGCCGTCACCGAACCGGAACGCGTCGCCGCGTGGTTCGGGGAATTCGGCGCGGATCGTATCGTGCTCGCACTGGATGTCACGATCGACGACACGGGTCCGATGCTGGCGACGCACGGCTGGACACAGTCGAGCGGCCTGGGCCTGTGGGACCTCATGGACCGTTACGCGTCGATCGGGGCAAGCCACCTGCTGTGCACCGATATCGGGCGCGACGGAGCGATGTCCGGCCCGAACGTCGAGCTGTACGCGGCAATACTGCGGCGCTACCCGGGCGTGCGCCTGCAGGCTTCCGGCGGCGTTCGCGACATCGCCGACATGGAGAGGCTCCGCGACCTCGGGGTCCCGGCGGCCATCACGGGCAAGGCACTGCTGGACGGCAAGATCAGTGCGGCGGAGGTGAACTCATTCCTGCAAAGCGCATAATCCCCTGCCTCGACGTCCGCGACGGTGTCGTCGTCAAGGGCGTGCAGTTCCGCAACCACCGCATTGTCGGGGAGATCGTGGAACTCGCACGGCGTTACCGCGACGAGGGTGCCGACGAACTCGTGTTTTACGACATTACCGCGAGCCCGGACGGACGTTCGGTGGACCGCGCGTGGGTCAGCCGGGTCGCGGCCGTGATCGACATCCCTTTCTGCGTGGCAGGCGGCATCCGCAGCGTCGCGGACGCCGAAGAGGTGCTCAACAAGGGCGCGGACAAGATATCGATCAACACCCCGGCGCTCGACGATCCCGAGCTCATTACGCGACTCGCCCGGCGTTTTGGCGCCCAGTGCGTGGTCCTGGGCGTCGACAGCCGCGAGCAGGACGGCGGCTATCACGTCTACCGGAATACCGGCGACCCGGACAAGACCAGCGCCGCAGAACGGCTGACGACGGACTGGGTCCGCGAGGCCCAGGAGCGCGGCGCCGGCGAGGTCGTTTTGAACTGCATGAACCAGGACGGCGTGCGCAAAGGCTACGACAACGAGCAGCTGCGGACGGTCCGGGACGTGTGCAGCGTGCCGCTGATCGCCTCCGGCGGCGCCGGGGCGATCGAGCATTTTCGCGACGTGTTTCGAATCGCCGACGTCGACGGCGCGCTGGCCGCGAGCGTGTTCCACAGTGCGGACATCGACATCCGCGACCTCAAGGCCTGGCTCCGCGACGCGGGCATCGCGGTGCGGCCTCCCGGAGACAAGCGTGAGCAGTAGCGACCTCGATTTCCTTGCGACCCTCGAGACGGTCATCCGCGCCCGACTCGAGCATCCCGACGCCAGCAGCTACACCGCGAGCCTGGCCGCGAGCGGGCCGCAGCGGATCGCCCAGAAGGTCGGCGAAGAGGGGGTGGAGCTGGCGCTCGCTGCCGTCGCCGGGAATCGTGACGAGGTGATCGACGAAGCGGCCGACCTCGTCTATCACCTGCTGGTGTTGCTGCAGGCCCGTGGCCTCGGTCTTGGCGACGTGGTGGCGCGGCTGGAACAACGGCACTCGCAGCGGCTGTAGCAGCGGTTTTCGAACGAGATCGCGGGTCTCGGCCCGCTCCTACGAGTGGTCGGTCTCGTTCAGTTCGAGTGCCCGCTGCTAGGCCGGCTGCGCGAGGCAGCGATCCGCATAGGCGCCGAGCTCGGCGGAATCGGGCAGCATGTCGAACATGCGCATGAAGACGACGCTCGACCCGCGCATGGCATCCGCATTATTGCCCCCTCCGCTCAGATGACGACTTCCGGCGCCACCTCGCGGCGATTGTAGTGCGAACTCATCACGTAGCCGTAAGCACCCGCGTTGGCGATCAGGATGACGTCGCCCTCGCGCGACGGCGGCAGCAGGCGATCGGTGCCGAGGCGATCCCCCGTCTCGCAGATCGGTCCGACGATGGTCGCCGTCTCGCTCGGCGCTTCACCGGCGCGCGTCAGGTTGACGATTTCGTGGTAAGCGCCATAGAGTGCGGGCCGGATCAGGGAATTCATGCCGGTGCCCACGCCGATATAACGCATGTCGCCCTTGCCCTTGATCTGCGTGACATGGGTCAGCAGCACACCGGCGCGGGCCACGAGGTAGCGCCCCGGTTCCATCCAGATCGCATACTGCGGATAGGTCTCGCGGACTTCCGTCAGCAGTTCATCCAGCTTCTGCAGGTCGAACGGCCGGTCGCCGGGCTTTTCCGCGACGCCGATGCCGCCGCCGAGATCGATGGCCGATACGTTGGGGAAGCGCTGCGCGATGCCGACGAGCTGTACGGCGACGCTGCGCCAGGCCTCCGGGTCCTGCACCCCGCTGCCGCTGTGCGCGTGAATGCCGACGACGTCCACACCGATCGCCCGCGTGAGTTTTTCGAGCTCGTCGACCTCGAACAGCGGCACGCCGAATTTCGATTGCACACCGGCCGTCTTGACGTGTTCGTGGTGGCCGCGCCCCTGCCCCGGGTCCATGCGCACGAAGATCCTGCGCCCGGCGAAAAGCTCCGGCCATGCCTGCAGCGGGTACAGGTTGTCGAGCGTCACCAGCAGCCCCTTGTCGAACGCCCAGGCGTACTCGTCGCGCGGCGCGAAATTCGGTGTGAACAGGATCCGGTCGAGGTCCAGCCCCGGGATGACTTCCTGCAGCCAATCGACTTCGCCGGGCGACACACATTCGAAATCGCAGCCTTCGGCATCCAGCAGGCGGATCAGGTCCGCATTGAAATTTGCCTTGACCGCATACAGCACGCGGTCGACGTTCTTCAGGCCGAGCATGATGCGCGCCGCGCTGCGCACGCTGTCCCTGTCGTACACGTACGCATTGAGCTTGCCGGCCGCGATGTCCAGCAGCTGCTCGCGCTTGTTCATCCACCATGCGGCCGGCGTCTGCACGATCGCGGTTTCGGCATGGAACAGTTGTTCCCAGCTGGCGCCGAAGGCCGGGCTGCCGCCGGTCTTGCGAATAATGGAGGAATGCAGTTTGCGAACGAGCTTGGCGCCCTGCTGCTCGTCGATGACGAAGCTCAGGTTGAGGTCGTTGGCCGCCTGCGACATCAGGTGGATGCGCTCTTCCTCGAAAACCTCGAG
>DATIUU010000011.1:0-3326 GCA_035466635.1 Woeseiaceae bacterium | reverse complement strand
CGCGCTGGCCATCGGCAACGGGTAGTCGATGCCTTCCAGCCGCGGGTTCCCGCGGATGCGGAGCGGTGGTTTGCCGTCGCGGCTCTCGATGTCGGCGCCCATCCGGGTCAGCGGCGTGATGACGCGCTGCATGGGACGGCCGGTCAGCGAGGCGTCCCCGGTCAGGGTCGTGGTGAAATCCTGCCCGGCCAGCACGCCGGCCATCAGGCGCATCGCCGTCCCGGAATTGCCCAGGTCCAGGTCCGCGCCGGGCGCCTGCAGGCCGTGCAGGCCGACGCCGTGAACGACCAGTTGCGTCTCCGCCGGCCGCTCGATCGTGACACCCATGCTGCGGAAAGCGCTCATGGTGGCGAGGCAATCCTCCCCCGCCAGGAAGCCGCTGACCTCGGTGATTCCTTCCGCGATGCTGCCGAGCATGATCGCGCGGTGCGACACCGACTTGTCGCCGGGCACCGTTACTGCGGCATCACCGACGGCCGCTGGCTGGATCCGATAGTGCATCGCGGGCTCGCGTCGCGCGCGCTAGTCGACCGCTTTGGGATAGGCGCCCAGAACCCGGAACAGCGAACTCCGCTCCTGCAGTTCGGCAAGCGCCTCTCGCGCCGGCGACTCTTCCGCATGACCGTCCAGATCGATGAAGAAGACATAGTCCCAGTTCCTGCGCCGCGACGGCCGCGACTCGATACGGGTCATGCTGACACCATGCACGGCAAGCGGCTGCAACAGCTGGTGCAACACGCCGGCACCACCGGCCGTATCGCTCGTCGACACGAGGATGGTCGTCTTGTCGCTGCCGCTCGGCGCGAGCAATTCGCGGCCGATGACCAGGAATCGCGTGGCATTGTCCGCGCGGTCCTCGATATTGCTGACCAGCACCTCGAGGTCGTACACGTCGGCAGCGACGGCCGGACCGATCGCGGCGGTACCCGCCTCGTCGCGCGCCCGGCGGGCCCCGGCGGCGTTGCTCGACATGCCGATGAGCTCCACGTGCGGCAGGTACTCGCGCAGCCAGCCGCGGCATTGCGCCAGCGATTGCTCGTGCGCGCAGATCCGCTCGATCTTGTCGAGCCCGGTTTCGCTGCCGAGCAGGTGCTGCTCGATCTTCAGTTCGATCTCGCCGGCGATCTTGAGCGGCGAGGTCAGGAACATGTCGAGCGTGTTGTTGACGGAGCCTTCCGTGGAGTTCTCGATCGGCACCACGCCGAAGTCGGCGACCCCGCTTTCCACTTCGTGGAAAATCTCGTCGATGGTATGAAACGGCAGCGCCCGCACGGAATGCCCGAAATGTTTGAAGACGGCGGTCTGCGTAAAGGTCCCCTCGGGACCGAGAAAGCCGACTTTGAGCGGCTCCTGCTGCGCCAGGCACGCCGACATGATTTCGCGGAACAGGCGCAGCATCTCCTCGTCGCGCAACGGACCGTCGTTGCGTGCCCGGATATTCCTCAGTACCTCGGCCTCGCGCTCCGGTCGGTAATAGTCGACCGCCGAGGCGAGCTTGCCCTTGGAAATACCGACCTGCTGCGCGAGCCGCGCGCGCTCGTTGATGAGCGACTGGATACGCTCGTCGACTTCGTCAATGCGTTCGCGGATCTTCGCGAGATCCGGACCGGCTGGGTGCTTGTTTTCGGCCATCGCCGGTCAGGTTACAGGCTTGCCCAGGTTTCGCAAAGCCAGTACGCCGTCGATCGAGCGCAGCTTCGATTCGATTTCATTCGTAACCGGTTCGTTGACGTCGACGATGGTGTAAGCGAGGTTGCCGATAGACTTGTTGAGCAGGTCCTCGATGTTGAGCCCGGCCCCGCCAAGACAGGACGATATCTGCCCCACCATGTTCGGCACGTTGGCGTTCGCGATCGTTATCCGGTAGGCATCCATGCGCGGCAGGCGGCACTCCGGGAAGTTCACCGAGTAGCGGATGTTGCCGTTTTCGAGGTAGTCCTTGACGTTCTCGGCGACCATGATCGCGCAGTTTTCCTCGGCCTCGGCCGTCGACGCGCCGAGGTGCGGCAGGGCCACGACCCTGGGGTGCGCGATGAGTTCGGGCGTCGGGAAATCCGACACGTACGCGTGCAGCTGGCCGCTGTCGAGCGCCGCGAGCGCAGCCTCGTTGTCGACCACGCCGCCGCGCGCAAAGTTGATGATCGTGGCCCCCTTGTTCATCAACCGGATGCGATCGCGGTTCACCAGGTTGCGCGTGGCGTCGATGAGCGGAACGTGCACCGTCACCGCGTCGGCGTGCTGGAACAGCTGGTCGAGCGTCTCCGCATGCTCGACACCGGACGACAGCTGCCAGGCGCGGCGCACCGTGATCGCGGGGTCGAAGCCGATGACCTTCATGCCGAGTTCCAGCGCCGCGTTTGCCACCTGGACGCCGATGGCGCCGAGCCCGATGACGCCGAGGGTCTTGCCGGGCAGCTCGAAACCGACGAATTGTTTCTTGCCCGCCTCGACCGCCTTGTTGAGCGCATCACCCGTCTCGGTGAGGCCCTTGACGTAGTCGCTGGCGTCGCAGATGTTCCGCGCCGACAGCAGCAGCCCGGCGATGGCGAGCTCCTTCACGGCATTCGCGTTCGCGCCGGGGGCATTGAAGACCGGCACGCCACGGGCCGCCATCTTGTCGACCGGGATGTTGTTGGTCCCGGCGCCGGCGCGGCCGATGGCGGCGACCGTCTCGGGGATGTCCATGTCGTGCATGTTGAAGGAACGCACGATGATCGCGTCCGGGTGCGCGATCTCGGAGGCTACTTCGTAGCGTTCGCGCGGCAGCCGCCTGAGGCCCGCTACCGCGATGTTGTTCAGTGTCAAAACCTTGTACATGGATCCTTACCCGTTCACTCGTTCGAATTCGCGCATGAAGTCGATCAATGCGTCGACAGCTTCCTCCGGCACCGCGTTGTAGATCGAGGCCCGCATGCCGCCGACGGAGCGATGCCCTTTCAGGTTCGCGAGCCCGGCGGCTGCCGCTTCCGCGAGGAAGCGGGCGTCGAGGGACGCGTCCGCGAGCACGAACGGCACGTTCATCCAGGAGCGGCAGTCCTTCTGCACCGGGTTCGAGTAGAAACCGGAGCCGTCGATCGCCGCATAGAGCTTGCCGGCCTTGCGCGCATTGACCTCGGCCATTGCCTCGAGCCCGCCGCGCTCCTTGAGGTAACGGAACACCAGGTCCGCCACGTACCACGCGAAGGTGGGCGGCGTGTTGGTCATCGAGCCGGACTCGGCGTAGGCGCGCCAGGTCATCAGGTGCGGCAGGTTCAACGGAGCCTTTTCCAGCAGATCATTGCGGACGATCACCACGGTGATGCCCGCCGGGCCGATGTTCTTCTGGG
>DATIUU010000010.1:0-10166 GCA_035466635.1 Woeseiaceae bacterium | reverse complement strand
AACAACGCGCTCGGCGAGATCAAGTTCATGTTCCCGAACGAACAAGCGGTGTACCTGCCCGACACCCCCGCCAAGGGGCTGTTCGATCGTGCCGACCGCACCTTCAGTTCCGGCTGCGTCCGGGTCGAGCATCCCTTCGAGTTCGCGGCGCTGCTGCTGGAAGCGAACGGCATGGACACGGCGGCCATCGACCGGTTGCGCCGTTCCCGGGAGACGAAGACCGTGTTCCTCGAGCAACCGGTTCCGGTGTTGCTGCTGTACTGGACCGCCGATGTCGGGCGTGACGGCCGCATCCGCTTTTACGACGATATCTACGACCGCGATCGCCACGTCCTCGCGGCGTTGAGTTCGCCGTACCGGGTGGAGCTACCCGAAACCGGCTAGACCACGCGGTTGCGTTCCTCACCTCGAAGGAACGCCCGGGTATTGGCCGCGAGCTCGTCGATCGCGTTCTGCCGGGCCTCGTCCGTCGCCCAGGCGGTGTGCGGCGTGAGGACCAGGTTGTCGCCCCGGTAGTCGAGCAGGGGGTCGCCAGCGACCGGCGGTTCCTGCGGCAGCACGTCGATCGCCGCCGCGGCAATCTCGCCGTCTGCGAGGGCGCTTGCCAGCGCCCGCGAGTCGACCAGCCCGCCACGGGCCGTGTTGATGAGAATGGCGCTGTTCTTCATGGCCCGGAATTCGCGGGCGCCGAACAACAGGCGGGTCGCGTCGGTCAGCGGGCAGTGCAGGCTGATGACGTCGGACCCGGCAAGCAGCTCGTCGAAGCCGACGCGGCCGTCCGGCACGCCGTTTGTGCCCGGGCGCGCCGCCACGATCACCTGCATGCCGAACGCGCGCGCGATGCGCGCAACGCCCTGTCCCAGGGCGCCGTAACCCACGATCCCGAGCGTCATCGCGGTAAGCTCCCGGACCGGGTAGTGCAGCATGCAAAAGTCGGCGGAGCGCTGCCACTCACCCGCGCGCACGGCATCGCGGTAGTGCGGCAGGCTGTGGGTCAGCGCGAGCAGCACGCCGAAGACGTGCTCGACGACCGATTGCGTGCAGTAGTGGCGAATGTTGGCGACGCCGATGCCGTGTCGTTTCGCGCACTCGGTGTCGATGTTGTCCGTGCCCGTCGCCGTCAGTGCGATGAATTTCAGGGCCGGGGCGGCATCGAGCAGCTCGCGCGTCAGGCGGATCTTGTTGGTGAACACGATGTCCGCGCCGGCGATCCTCGCCGCGACGGTATCCTGCGGCGACTGGTCGTACACGACGAGTTCGTCGACCAGGCTCTGCAGTTCCCCGAGGTCGAGGCCGGCGCCCATCGTCCCGAAATCAAGGAATACGGCTTTCATCGGAAATTGGGGTACCCTCTCGAAGAGTCGAGACGATGAACGATCAATTCTGGAAACGCAAATCGCTGGCGCAGATGACGGCGGACGAATGGGAGTCGTTGTGCGACGGCTGCGGCCTGTGCTGCATGGTCAAGGTACAGGACGAGGACAGCGGCGAAGTCTTCTACTCCGATCTCGCCTGCCGGCTGTTCGACGTCGACACCTGCCGCTGCACGGATTACGCGAACCGGGCGCGCAAGGTCGAGAGCTGCCTGGTGCTCACGGCGGACGAAAAGGACGCTTACGAATGGCTGCCGGACAGCTGCGCGTACCGCCGCCTGGCGCGGGGCCTGGACCTGCCCGGCTGGCACCCGTTGCTGACGGGGCGGGCCGAGTCGGTGCACGAGGCGGGCATCTCCATGCAGGGCAAGGCGGTTTCCGAAAACGACGCCGACGAGTGGACGGTGCTGCGGAGCGTTCGCGGTGACTGAGTACCGGGCGGTCCCGCTAGCGGCGTACCGCGAGTACCCGCCCGGGGAAATGCGCGAGCGTGTCGAGCGCTTCTACCGGGACATGGCGCGGCGCCGCAGCGTGCGCGAATTCTCGGACCGACCCGTGCCGCGCGACATTATCGAGACCGCCCTTGAGGCAGCGGGCACGGCGCCGAGCGGCGCCAACCTGCAGCCGTGGCATTTCGTCGTGGTGAGTGCCGCCGACACGAAGCGGCGCATCCGCGCGGCGGCGGAGGCGGAGGAGCAGGAATTCTACGAACACCGCGCCTCGCCCGAATGGCTCGCGGCGCTGGAGCCGCTCGGCACCGACGCGTCGAAACCGTTCCTCGAGACGGCCCCGTACCTCATCGCCGTGTTCCTGCAGAAATACGGCCGCCTGGAAGACGGCCGCAAGGTGAAACACTACTACCCGACCGAGTCCACCGGTCTCGCGACCGGGATACTGATCACGGCGCTGCACCAGGCGGGTCTCGCCACGCTGACGCACACGCCGAGCCCGATGAAGTTCCTGAACGAGATACTCGGCCGGCCGCTGAGCGAACGGCCGTTCCTGTTGCTGGTGGTGGGCTACCCGGCGGCGGATGCGCGCGTGCCGGACATCGGCCGCAAGGAGCTGGGTGCGTTTGTCACGTTCGTCGAAGACCCACCGTAGGAGCGGTTCTCGAACCGCGATCGATGTCCGGAGAATCGCGGGCCCAGGCCCGCTCCTACAGGGGCGCCGTTCGCGCTGTAGGAGCGGTTCTCGAACCGCGATCGGTGCCCGGAGAATCGCGGGCCGAGGCGCGCTCCTACAGGGGCGCCGTTCGCGCCGTAGGAGCGGTTCTCGAACCGCGATCGGTGCCCGCTGGAATCGCGGGCCCAGGCCCGCTCCTACAGGCCGTCATTCCCACGGCCGTCGGGCGATCAACCCGTGTTCTGCATGCCCTGTGCGATGCCGTTGACGCTCGCGAGCAGGGCGTCGAACAGGTTCCCGTCTTCGCGACCGGAGGCGCGCCAGCGCCGCAGCAGGTCGACCTGCATCAGGCTCATGGGATCGACGTAGGGGTTGCGCAGCATGATCGCGCGCTGCAGCGTAGTGTCGCCCTCGAGCAGCGACTCGTGGTCCGAGTACTCGAGGATCAGGTCGCGGGTCAGTTCGAACTCGTCCCTGATGATCGGGTAGAACCTGTCGTGCAGGTCGCCGGCGAGCTCCGAGTACAGCTTGGCGATCCCGAGGTCGGCTTTCGCCAGCACCATCTCGGCGTCCGCGGTCAGGGCGCGCATGAAATACCACTCGACGAACATGTTGCGAAACGCCGCATCGTCGAACTGCTCGGCCGCCTTCGCGAGCCCGGTGCCGATGCCGTACCAGCCCGGCAGCACGAAACGCGACTGCGTCCAGGCGAACACCCACGGGATGGCGCGCAGCGAATGGACGCCGCCCTGCGCACGCCGCGCCGATGGCCGCGAACCGATGCGCATGCGTTCGATGATATCGATGGGGGTCGCAAGCCTGAAATAGTCGTAGAACTCGGGTGTGTCGTAGACGAGCTTGCGATAAGCCTTGCGACTCTCCGCCGCAACGATGTCCATCATCGCGTGCCACTCGGGATCGTCGTTGCCGCGGTGTCTCGGCATCGCGGTGGCGAGCGAGAGTGACCCGAGCACCTGCTCGAGTGTCCGCAGCGCGATGCCGCGCAGGCCGTACTTTTCGTTGATGATCTCGCCCTGCTCGGTCACGCGCAGCCGGCCGTTGACTGTGCCCGGCGGCGCGCCGAGCACGGCTACGTGCGTCTTGCTGCCGCCGCGGCTGATGGTGCCGCCGCGCCCGTGGAACAGCGTCAGCTCGATATCGTGCGACCCAACGGCGTTGACCAGGGTCTGCTGGGCACCCTGCAACGCCCAGCGCGCGGAGGCGAGCCCGCCGTCCTTGTTGCTGTCCGAGTAGCCGATCATGACGGTCTGGCGGTCGCCGCGCTCGGCCAGGTGCTCCCGGTACAGCTCGGTTGACAGCAGGTCGTGCAGGATCTCCGGCCCCCGTTGCAGGTCGTCGACGGTCTCGAGCAGCGGTGCGACGTCCAGCGGGACCTCGCCGCGGCGGTTGTGCAGCTCGCTCCAGTGCGCCAGCAGCAGCACCGAGAGGATGTCGTCCGCGCCCTGCGTCATGCTGACGATGAACGGCCCGACGGCACGCCGGCCGTACTTGCGGTGGCACAGGCCGAGTGCCTGGAACACCGCGATGGTCTTGCGCGCCTGGGTGCTGAGTTGTTCGGGCAGGCTCTCGCGCGACTCGATGGCCTCGATAATGCGCTTCGAGCGCTCCGCGGCCGACTTCTCCAGCCAGCCGTCATCGCCGAGGCACTCGCCCACGACTTCGCGGTGCACGTGGGCGTCCTGGCGGATATCGAGCGTGACCAGGTGAAATCCGAAAGTATCGATGCGCCGCAGCAGGCGCCGCACCGGGAACAGGCCCGCATGCCTGCCCTTGTTCTGGATAAGGCTGTCCTCGATCAGCTCGATGTCGTGGCGGAACTGGCCGACTTTCTCGTACGGGAAAATGTCGTCGTCGTAGGTCGACTGCAGGCGCTGCTGGACCAGCCGCAGGAACACGCGGTACGGCATGTTGCGATGGCGCGCCGGCACGTCGTGGTAGGCGTTCTGGAACACGCCGCGGTAAGTATCGATCTGCTCGCGTATCGCCCGGCTGAAGCCGGCGCGGCCCTCGGCCTGGCTCAGCTTGGCGGAGAGACTGGCGCACTCGTTGTAGTAGAGGTCGAGGATCAGCGCGCGCTGCCGCGCGAGCGTCGAACGGATGGTCTTGGCGTTGACGTTCGGGTTGCCGTCCATGTCACCGCCGACCCATGACGCGAAATGGACAATGGTGGGGACGGTGACCTTCTCGCCTTCCTTGCCGTAGATGCGCCGCACGGCGGCCTCGACGTCTTCGTAGAACGGCGGCATCGTCCGGTACAGCACGTCGGTCATGAAAAACAGCACGTGCTCGAGTTCGTCGGCGACGGTCATGTTCTCGGAAGGGTGCTCGTCGGTCTGCCAGCCGGTCGTGACCAGCAGGCGGATGTTCTGCAGGGCGGCATAGCTTTCCTGCGGCGTCATCGTCGGGTTGATCATGTCGACGAGGTGACGGACGATCTCCTGCTCCTTGCGCAGTATCGTCCGCCGCGTCGGTTCCGTCGGGTGTGCCGTGAACACCGGCTCGATGCGCAGCGAGTTGATCAGCTCCTGCAGCTGCCTGGCGGTCATGCCGTTGGCCTTGAGCCGGATGAGCGTGTCCTCGGGCCCGCCGGGCTGGTAGCCCTCGACGTCGCGCAGGTATTCGCGCCGCCGCCGGATGCGATGCACTTTCTCCGCGGTGTTCACCATCTGGAAGTAGGTGGAGAAGCTGCGGATGACCTGCATCGCCATGTCGGGATCGAGGTTTTGCACCATGGCGGCGAGTTCCTCGCCTTCGAGCTCGTTGTTCTCGCGACGGCGGATGGAGCGCAGCCGTGCATTCTCGACGAACTCGAACAGGTCTTCGCCACCCTGTTCGCGGATCAGGTCCCCGACGAGCGCGCCGAGCATGCGGACGTCGTCCCGCAGGGTCTGGTCCTTGTCCTCGAACGTAATGTCCTGGCGACGCGGAGCCTTGTGTACGCCGTCATCCATGGTGCCGGGCCCGGGCTTTGTCAGTCGCGGAAATTCTCATACTGGAGGGGCAGGTCGACATCGGTGTCCTTGAGGAGGCGGATGGTCGCCTGCAGGTCATCGCGGTTCTTGCCGCTGATCCTGAGCTTATCGCCCTGGATCGCCGCCTGCACCTTGATCTTGCTCGATTTCACGGTCTTGACGAGCTTGCGCGCGAGATCGGTTTCGATGCCGCGGCGCAGGATCACGGTCTGCCGGGCCGCGCTGCCCGTGATCTCGGGCGCCTGCTCGTCGAGGCAGCCGATGTCGACGCCGCGCTTCGCGAGCTTCTGCCGCAGGATGTCCATCATCTGCTGCAGCTGGAATTCGCTTTGCGACGTGAGCGTGATGGCCTGCTCGTCGAGTTCGAACTTCGACCCCGTGCCCTTGAAGTCGAAGCGCGTATTCACCTCGCGATTCGCCTGGTCCACGGCATTGGCGGCCTCGTGCGCGTCGAACTCGCTGACTACGTCGAACGATGGCATGGTTCAGACCTCGAGCTGCTTGCGGTACTTCCTGGCCAGGTCGAGAAACTGCGGCGTGAGCCCCTTGTCCTCGTAAACCGGGTCGCCGAAGTCGTCTTCGCGAATCACCTTGTCCCCGGGCACGTACGGTATCGCGGCCTCGACCTGCTCGAGCGCCACCGACAGCAGGTCCGTGATGACGCGCTCGCGGGAGATGCCGGGAAACAGGTCGGCAAGCGCGTGCACCCTGGCTGCATCTTCGGTGCGCAGGTGAATGGCATAGGTCTCGGAGGTCCTGGCGGGTTCCTGTTCCGCCGCCCAGGCATCCAGCAGTGATTTGAAGGTCATGGTGGTGGTCTCGATCGCGGCCGCGTCCGGCGTCGGGACAATAGCAAAATCTCGGCGGGCTGCCCAGTAACGGGCGCTGCCGCTGCACCGCGAGGCGCGCATCATCGGCAGACGAGCAGCGCAGCGAACCAGGGACGGATCGTGAACGAAGCATTGGCCACAGCGGGAGAGCTGGCGTTTGTCCGCAGCGAGACGCATTTCGCCGCTGCGCCGCGCGCGGACGGGCTGTGGCGCCGCCTGCAACAGGCTGGTGCGCGGCCGCTGGCCGCCGCTGCGCAGCCTGCCCGGCACTACGTGTTGCTGGGCGACGTCGAGCACGGCGATCGCGTATGGGGTGCGCTGTGGGAGCTGCGCACGGAGCCGGCGGTACAAACGGCCTTCGCCGACCGCGTACTGCCGCAGTGCCCGCTGCTGTCCGCCGAACGCGGCCGGGCCATCGTGTCGCCGGTCGGGCTGCAGGCGCCCGCGGACTCCGCGTGGGTCTGCATGGGCATCGATCTGGCGTGCTTCGCCGGGCGCGGCGGTGCCGTCGACGAGCCGGCACTGAAACGCTGCCTCGAGGCCTGCGTCGACGTCGGCGATGCGCTGCACGATGTGCTCGCCTGGCCGACGGCGGACCTGCAGCACGACGCGTGGCTCAACCGCCGGCTGGCGATCGTCCTGTCCGGCTTCGGCGACCTGCTGCGTATCCGCGGCATGGCGCCGGCGGATCACGCCAGCCTGCGCTACCTGAACCAGCTGCTGCTGTGGCTGCGCATGACCGCGCAGTCGCGTTCACGTGCCATCGCGATGCGCACGGAACCGCTGCCCGCGATCGCGCTCAGCGACCCGAGCCACGGGCTGCCGCGCGGCAGCGTGCGCGACGACTGGCGCCGGCGCTGGCACGAAGCGGTGCGCGCGACGCTGGTGCGGCACCGCAACCTGCTGGTCATTTCGCCGTGGAGCCTGTTTCCGAGCGGCGCACGCGCCGACTACGAATACGCGGAGCTGTTGCCGCTGCTGCGTCACTCCGATGCCTGTGCGTTCCGCCGGAATATGTCCATCGATCACTGGAATCTCAATCAATTCAAACAGTTTCACCAGCGGGCCCGCGCCGTCCTGAAGCAGAGAGTTGCGACGGCGCAGATTGCGGAGCACGTATGAACTACGATACGGTTTCCGACCGCGCTCGTCGAAGCGCGCTTTGCGGTTGCGTAATCGAGGGGACGGATTGCAGGCCATATCATTTGACGCGCACGGCGTAGCGGTACTGTTCCTGACCGTCCTCGCACTGTTCCTGTTCACGCGGGACAACATTCCGCTCGAGTCGTCGTCGCTCGCGATATTGATCATCCTGGTCGCCGGCTTCGCGCTGTTCCCGTATACGCGCGACGGCGAGGTCGTCATCCGTTCCGCCGATTTCTTCGCGGGCTTCGGCAACGAAGCGCTGGTCGCTATTTCCGCATTGATGATGGTCGGCAAGGCGCTGGAAACGACGGGCGCGCTGCAGCCGCTCGCGACGGTCGTGGGCCGGGCCTGGTCGAAGAGCCCCGTACTCGCGCTGCTCGCCACGCTGACGGCCGGCGCCGTGCTCAGCGCGTTCATGAACAACACGCCCATCGTCGTGCTGCTGATGCCGATCCTCGTGGGTGCGTCGATCCGCAGCAAGTTCCCGGTGTCCGGCGTGATGATGCCCATGGGCCTCGCGACGATCATCGGCGGCATGTCGACGACCATCGGCACCTCCACGAACCTGCTCGTGGTGGGCATCGCGCAGGACATGGGCCAGCATACGTTCTCGCTGTTCGAGTGGGTGGCGCCGGTCGCCATCGTGGGCGGCGTGGCGATCCTGTTCCTGTGGCTCGTGGCGCCGCGCCTGCTGCCGGACCGTACGCCGCTGATGCCGGACACGACGCCGCGGATCTTCAGCGCCCAGCTGCACATCAAGAAAGACGGCTTTGCCGACGGCAGCACGCTGTCGGAGGTGCTCGGCAAGGCCGACGGCCAGATGCGGGTCGACAAGATCCAGCGCAGCGAGTCGCTGTTCCTCGCGAAGCTGCCGCAGGTCAAGCTGCAGCCGGGCGACCGGCTGTTCGTCAAGGACACCCCGGAGAATCTCAAGCACTACGAGCAGATACTCGGCGCGACCCTCTACAACGCCGAGGACGAAGTGCACCCGGTGGACGACGAGTTCCCGCTCGAGGCGGGCGGCCAGCAGCTGGCGGAAGTCGTCGTGACGCGCGGCTCCCCTCTGCACCTGCGCACGCTCGCCGCCGCGCGCTTCACTGGCAGTTACGGGCTCATGCCGCTGGCGCTGCACCGTGCGCGAGCGCCGAGTTCGCAGGTCACGGGCGACCTCAGTACCATCCGGCTGCGCGCGGGCGACGTGTTGCTGGTGCAGGGTTCGAGGGATGCGGTCAAGCAGCTCAGGGACAGCGGCTCGATGCTGGTGCTGGACGGCACCACGGACCTGCCGCAGACACACCATGCCAAGCGCGCGCTGACCATCATGGCGCTGGTGGTCGCGGCCGCGGCGCTAGGCATCCTGCCGATCGCGGTCAGCGCCGTGGTCGGGCTCGGGCTGATGCTCGTCACCGGCTGCCTGACCTGGCGTGACGCGGTCGGTGCGCTGTCGATCCCCGTTATCATGATCATCGTGACCAGCCTCGCGCTCGGCAAGGCGCTGCTCGGCACGGGCATGGCCGACTACCTGGCCATGGGCTTCGTCAGCATGACCGCGGGGCTGCCGCCGGGGATGATACTCAGTGGCTTCATGCTGCTGATGGCGCTGCTCACGAACGTCGTGTCGAACAATGCCGCGGCGGCGATCGGCACCCCCATCTCGATCGGCATCGCGCAGCAGCTGGGAGTGCCGGCGGACCCGTTCATCCTCGCGACGCTGTTCGGCGCCAACATGAGTTTCGCGACGCCCTACGGCTACCAGACCAACCTGCTGATCCTGAGCGCGGGCGGCTACAAGTTCACCGATTTCCTGCGCGTCGGCATCCCGCTGACCATCATCATGTGGGTCGGCTTCTCGCTGCTGTTGCCGGCGCTTTACTCGCTGTAGGGCATCGCGAGCGATACGCCGGTTGCCGCACCTCGCTCATTCCGCCGCGGCGCTGCCATTTCAGCCGTAACGGTTGACCCTGGCGGAGCGGCCGGTAATACTCCGGGGCATGAACGCTCGGCACAGCAACGTCTGGTGGTGGCTTTCCGCCTAGGAGGGGGTGGATGGCCGGCGATTAGCTGAGCACAGGAAAACCAGAAGCCCGTCTCCGACACCGTCGAGGCGGGCTTTTTTATTGGCACGGATCGCGGGCCGAGGCCCGCTCCTACAGGTCGAAGCGCACTCTGTAGGAGCGGTTCTCGAACCGCGATCGACGCCCGGTAGAATCGCGGGCCGAGGCCCGCTCCTGCAGGTCGAAGCGCACCCTGTAGGAGCGGTTCTCGAACCGCGAAAAACAACGAGGCAACATGCAGGAACCATTCGACATTGCCGCCGATCTCGATACACCGGTATCGGCGTTTCTGAAGCTCGCGCCGCTCGCGCCGCGTTTCCTCCTGGAGAGCGTCGAGGGCGGCGAGCGGCTCGCGCGCTATTCGTTCCTCGGCTTCGGCGATGCGCTCGAGGTGCGCATGGATGCCGGCGGGCTCAGCATCGACGGCGAAAGCCGGCCGCGGCCGACGACACGGGACGAGTACCTCGGCGCGCTGCGTGACGCGCTCGCGCGGGCACCGCGCCCGCAGCCGGAAGTAGAGGGCCTGCCGTTCTCGGGCGGGCTGGTCGGCGTGTCGGGCTACGACGTCGTGCGCCTGTTCGAGCGCCTGCCGCACCATACCGAGGCGCAATCGAACGTCCCGGACGCCGCCTTCTCGGCGCCGAC
>DATIUU010000009.1:0-2258 GCA_035466635.1 Woeseiaceae bacterium | reverse complement strand
GCTTCGTAGAGCTTGCCGTCGATCTCGATCGACTCGAGGCCTTCGAGCGGCAGGACGTCGACCTCCTTGCCGTCCACGATGGCGTTGCAGAGGTTGCCGTACTCGTTGATGACGCCGTCGGTCGACCACGTGAGCGAGTACTTGAGCACGTTGTTGGGATGCTGCGGCAGGGCTCCCACGCGCAGTTTCACCGAGCGCAGTTCGTCGAAATGCTGGATGAGTTCGTTCGCCGCGATGCTGATGAAACCCGGCGCCAGTCCGCATTGCGGCACGAACGCGGCCGACGCGCCTGCGGCGATCGAACGCACCGCCGCGGTCACCGCGACGTCCTCGGTCAGGTCGAAGTAGTGCAGGCCGCCGGCGCGCGCCACCTCGGCAACGGCGACGTTGCAGAAATAGGGCAGGCTCGAAACGAGCGCGGCCGGCTTGTGCTCGCGCACGTGCCGCGTGAGCGCCTCCTTGTCGCCCGCGTCGAGGTCGAAGGCCGTGATGGTGTCGAGCCGATGCGCCGTCGCAACCGACCTGGCCACGCCGGGCACGGCGTCGGCGAGCTGGACCCGGTAGCTGCCGCTCTCGGCGAGCAGGCCGGAAATAAGGGCACCGATCTTGCCGGCGCCAAGTACGAGAATGTCTTGCATGGGGGGGCTCCCGAAAACCACGCCGCCGCGGAAGGGCGGCTCGCAGATGGCGCGCATTGTGCCAAGGTCGGCGAATCCTTTCCAGATGAAAGCTTTGCAGGTTTGCGATGCAGCATGGCATAGTCCCGCGGATGAAGCAGACCCCGCCAATGACGCGCTCCGCGGCCGAACCCGACTGGCATCCGGCGAGCTGGCAGGCGCTGCAGGCAGCCCAGCAGCCGACCTATCCGGACAAGGCGGCGCTGGATCGCGCGGTCGCGGAGCTGAGCCGGCTGCCGCCGCTCGTGACCTCCTGGGAGATCGACGCGCTCAAGCAGGAGTTCGCGCGAGCAGGGCGCGGCGAAGCGTTCATCCTGCAGGGCGGCGACTGCGCCGAGACTTTCGACGAGTGCACCTCCGAGAACATCGTCGCGAAGCTCAAGATCCTGCTGCAAATGAGTCTCGTTATCCTCTACGGGCTCAAGAAGCCCGTGATCCGCGTCGGGCGCATGGCCGGCCAGTACGCCAAGCCGCGTTCCGCCGACACCGAGACGCGTGACGGACAGTCGCTGCCGAGTTTTCGCGGCGACCTCGTGAATCGCAACCCGTTCACGGCAGCCGACCGCGTACCCGACCCGCAGCTCATCCTGCGCGGCTACGAGCGGGCCGCCCTGACGCTGAATTTCGTGCGTTCGCTCATCGACGGCGGATTCGCCGATCTCCACCACCCGGAGTACTGGGATCTCAACTGGGTCGGGCATTCGCACATGGCGGACGAGTACCGCGCGATCGTCGCGTCCATCTCGGATTCGCTCGATTTCCTGGAGACCATCGCCGGGCAGCCTGTGCACAAGACCCGGCGGGCGGACATCTACGCGGCCCACGAGGGCCTGCACCTGCTGTACGAGCAGGCGCAGACGCGTTTTCTGGAGCGGCGCGAGCGCTGGTACAACCTGACCACCCATTTTCCGTGGATCGGCATGCGCACGGCCGCGACCGACGGCGCCCACGTCGAGTTCTTCCGCGGCATCGCGAACCCGGTCGGCATCAAGATCGGTCCCGGCATGACGCGGGAATGGATCCAGGAACTGGTCGCGATACTGAACCCCGACAACGAGCCGGGCCGCCTCACGTTCATTCACCGCTTCGGTGCGAGCGCCATCGAGGAGCAGTTGCCGGACCTGGTCACGGCGGTGCGCGAGACGGGCTCGCCGGTGCTCTGGGTCTGCGACCCGATGCACGGCAACACCGAGAGCACCGCGAACGGCGTCAAGACGCGGCGTTTCGACAAGATCGTCGCGGAGCTGGAGTCGGCGTTCCGGGTGCACCGGTCCATGGGCAGTGTGCTGGGCGGGGTGCACCTCGAACTCACGGGCGAGAACGTCACCGAGTGCACCGGCGGCGCGCGGGAGCTGACCGACGAGGATCTGCGACGCGCCTACAAGTCCACGGTCGATCCGCGCCTGAACTACGAACAGGCGCTGGAGACCGCGATGCTGATCGTGCGCAAGCGGGCGACGCTCGGCGCCGCGAAGACGCACCCGGCCTGAACCGTCCCGCCGCGCCCGTGCCGGGCGTGGCGGAAAGGGATCGATCCATGAACGATCTGCCGCGCGGCGCAGCGGTTGCCGACAATCTCAT
>DATIUU010000008.1:0-2497 GCA_035466635.1 Woeseiaceae bacterium | reverse complement strand
GAAGGCGTTCCAGTCGAGGACCGTCTCGTAGTCGCCCCCGGCCTCGACGGCCGCCGCCGGCGGATCGTCGTCGTCACCGTCGAGCTGCCGCAGGAGTTGGCGCAGCTCGTACCGTCCATAGATTTCGCGCAGCGCGGCCGCGTCGGGCTCGCCGGGCGTCAGGTCGTCGAAGGTCGCGGGCAGTTCGATGTCCTGGCGGATGGTCGCGAGTTCGCGCGACAACTTCAGCTGCTCGAGGTTGTCGCGCAGGCTCTCGCCGACCTTGCCGCCGATGTCGCCCGCGTTCTCGATGATGTCGTCGGCCGTTGGATACTGGTTGAGCCATTTCGCGGCGGTCCTGGCGCCGACGCGCGGCACACCCGGGATGTTGTCCGAGCTGTCGCCGACCAGCGCCAGGTAGTCGATGATCTGCTCGGGGAAGACGTCGAATTTCTGCTTGACGCCGTCGCGGTCCAGCACCTGTCCCGACATCGTGTTGACCAGCGTGACACTGTCGCTCACGAGCTGCGCCATGTCCTTGTCGACCGTGGACACCAGCACGTTCCTGCCCGCCTCGCTGCAGCGGCGGCAGAGCGTGCCGATCACGTCGTCGGCCTCGACGCCCTCGATGCGCAGCAGCGGCAGGCCCATGGCACGTACCGCGTCGATGAGCGGCTGGACCTGGTCGCAGAGGTCGTCTGGCATCGGCGGGCGATTGGCCTTGTACGCGGCGTACATCTCGTCACGGAAGGTCTTGCCCGGTGCATCGAAGACCACGGCGATGTGTTTCGCGGGCTGCTCGCGCACGAGCTTGTTGATCATGGAGAGCACGCCGTGCAGCGCACCTGTCGGTTCGCCGGCGGAGTTGCTCAGTTTGGGCAGCGCGTGGTAGGCGCGGTACAGGTAGGACGAACCGTCGATCAGGACCAGGTCGGCGTCAGCCATCCGGGGCAACCCGACTCAGCGCCCGTCGTCTTCGTCTTCATCCTCTTTTTCGTCCGCGTCCTGCACCGGTTGTGGCGCGCTGCGTATTTCGCTGGGATTCCCGGGCAGGTAGAGCGGCCCGGACTGGCCGCAGCCGAACAGTACCAGGCAGGAAATTGCGGCGATGAGCAGGTTGAGTCGTTTCATGGTGAGCCCCCGGGGTTGAACGCCTGATTATAGAGCGCCCTCAGCCCGGGGCATACCGCTTCGCCACCTGGCGGTAGGCTTCGCGGAACGGGATGCCCTTCTCGCGCACCAGCCGGTAGGCTTCCTCGGTCGCGTGCACGCCCGGATCGAGGCGGACCCGGCTCGGCACGAAGACGATGCCGTCGAGCACGTGCGCGAGGATGTCGACGCTGTCCACGGCGAGGTCGATGCCGCGGAACAGCGGGCTCTTCAGGCGCTGCAGGTCGCGGTGGTAACCCGACGGCAGCTTGGCCGTGATCATCAGCGACTCGTCGAGGCAGGCCTGGGCCGTCGCGGAGGCGCCGCGCAGCAGCTCGAGCACGTCGGGATTGCGCTTCTGCGGCATGATCGACGACCCGGTGGTGACGTCGGCGGCGAGCGCGACGTAGCCGAATTCCTGCATGTAAAACAGGAGCAGGTCGGCGGCCATGCGTCCCACGTCCTGCAGCAGCAGCGTGATCTCGAAGAGCAGCCCGCTCTCGGCCTTGCCGCGCGAGAGCTGGGCAGCCGTCACCGGGTTCTGGGTGGCCGCGAAACCGAGTGCCGCCGTCGTCATCTCGCGATCGAGCGGCAGCCCGGGCGTGCCGTAGCCCGCCGCCGTGCCGAGCGGGTTCTTGTCCATGCGGCGCCGCGCAGCGGTTATCCCGTCGCAGGCGTCGGCGAAGGCCTCATCGAAGCCGCCGCACCACAACGCCACGGAGGAGGGCATCGCCTGCTGCATGTGCGTGTAGCCGGGCAGTGCTATGTCGCCCTCCCGCGCCGTGAGTTGCGCGACCGATTCGCGCAGGGCCTTTACCCGCGTCACGAGATCGTCCGCCGCATCGAGCAGGTAGAGGCGCAGCGCCGTGAGCACCTGGTCGTTGCGCGAACGGCCGAGATGCAGCCGCGCACCGGCATCGCCGATATCGCGGGTGAGCCGGGTCTCGAGCGCCGTGTGCACGTCCTCGTCTTCCAGCGTGATGGCCCATTCGCCGGCGCCGAACGACGCCTGCAGCCGCTGCAGTCCGTCGCGGATGGCGATCGCATCGTCGTCGCTGATGAGCCCCGTCGCGGCGAGCATCTGCGCGTGCGCGATCGAGCCCCGCACGTCGTACGGTACGAGGCGCGCGTCGAGCCGGTGATCCTCGCCGGCCGTGTAACGCAGCACGCGCTCGCTGAGCGGCAGGCCCTTTTCCCAGAGACGCGTCACGTTCCACCGCCGGCCTAATCGGCAGGCGTGAGCGCGCCGATGTCGTTGACGACCAGCGTGCCGGTGCCCTCGTTGGTGAACACCTCCAGCAGCAGGCTGTCCGGGAAGTTGTAGGAGATCACGTGGACGCGGCTGACGCCGTTGGAGAGCGCCGCGTCG
>DATIUU010000007.1:0-2384 GCA_035466635.1 Woeseiaceae bacterium | reverse complement strand
CGCAAGCGATTCGAGGTCGTGCAGCTCACGCAGCCGCTCGCCGAGAGCATGAAGCTCAAGCGGTCGCTGATGGAGGACGTCATAGAGGCTTACACCGGCGCGGCCGAGTATGGCGTCGCGGAGGTTACGACGGAATCCACGTTCCGGCTGGCACAGGTCTACGAGTCGTTCGCCGACGACGTGCTCGAGTCGGAACGGCCGCGCGACCTGGATGCGGACGCCCTGGAGCAGTACGAGCTGTTGCTCGAGGAGCAGGTGTTCCCGATCGAGGAGAAGGCCATCGACCTTTACACGGCAAATACCGACCGCGCGTCCGACGGAGTCTGGGACGAGTGGGTACAACGCAGTTTCGACCGGCTCGCCGGGTTGTTACCGGCACGTTACGCCAAAGTGGAGCGCAGCGAAGATGTGGTCACGGCACTTTACTGACAAGGCTGTCCTGGGCGCCGCGCTGCTGGGCCTGGCGCTCGCGGTCTCGGGGTGCGCATCGGGCGGCTCCGGAAAAGACGAGCCAGGGCGCGGCCGTGCGGAACAGGCGGCGGGCGGCCCGGCTGCGGCCGACGTGCCGCCGGAAGCGCTCACGATGTACGAGCAGGCCGCGGCCGTGATGGCGTCGGGCGATTTCCTCGACGCGGAACTGCGCTTCAAGGAATTCCTGCTGCAGTACCCGGGCTACCCCGGCGCGTACGTCAACCTCGCCATCATCCATGTGAACAACAACAATGACGAAGCCGCGCGGGAGGCCGTCGACGCGGCGCTCGCGATCGACCCCGACTACCCCCCGGCGCTCAACCAGCTGGGCATGCTACTTCGCAGAAACGGCAAATTTCTCGAGGCAGAGGCCGCATATATGAAAGCCGTCACAGCGAGCCCGGATTATGCCTTGGCACACTACAACCTGGGTGTCCTCAACGAGCTGTACCTGCAGCGCCTGGATTCCGCGCTGCACCACTTCGAGCGCTACCAGGAGATCGTCGGGGGCGACGAGCAGGTCGAGAAGTGGATAACCGACCTGCAGCGCCGCGTGGCGGCGTCGCAACGCACGGCGAACATATCGGAATGAGGCGTATGGGAGATCGGGGCCGCACATTGTTCGCAACCGGGGTCGCCCTGGGCATGGTGCTTGCGGCATTTGCCGCGCCGGCACAGGAGGCCGGCGATGACCTCGGGCCGGCGGTCGATACCTCCGCCGTGTTCGACGAGGTGGACGCACTGGAGCCGGCCGTGGATACGTCGGCGGCGCCGGTAGCGGAGGCACTGCCGGCAGCCGAGGCGGCGCTCGCGCAGGACATTACCCGGCGCGAAACCCGCAGCGGCGTGATGGACGAGATGACCCTGGGCCGCACCGAGATTACCGGCAACCAGGAGCTGCCCAAGGTGCTGTACATCGTCCCCTGGCAGAAGGCGCAGCCGGGCGAACTGACGGGCCGCCCAGTGAATACGCTGATCGACGAGGTCCTGGCGCCCCTGGATCGCGATGAATTTACACGGCAGGTCGACTATTACGGCGAGCTGTACGGCGACGAAGAGTAGGAGCGCGCCGCGGCGCGCGATTTGATCGAAGAGGAGCAATCAGATGGGCACAATTGTGCGGTTTTTCCAGGACGGCGGTGCATTCATGTACCCGATCCTGTTCGTATTCGCGTTCGGCGTCGCGATCGCCGTCGAACGCTGGATGTATCTCACCATATCGGGTGCCAGCAACCGTGCCCTGTGGAAGAAGATCGTGCCGTTTCTCAAGGCCGGCAACTTCCAGGAGGCGGCCGCGCATACGGCGAAGTCGAAGGCGGCGATCGGCTCGATCCTCACCTACGGCCTGTACCGGGTGAAGTCGGCGCGCCGGCGTGACGATATCGAGAAAGCGATGGAGGAGAGCCTGATGGAGGTCCTGCCGCGCCTCGAAAAGCGCACGCATTACCTGGCGACGCTCGCGAACATCGCCACGCTGCTCGGGCTGCTCGGCACCATCATCGGCCTTATCCGCGCATTCACCGCGGTGTCGAACGCCAATCCGGCGGACAAGGCGGACCTGCTTTCGGCCAGTATCTCCGTCGCGATGAACACGACGGCGTTCGGCCTGATGGTCGCCATCCCGTTGCTGCTGGTGCATGCCCTGTTGCAGACCAAGACGAACCAGCTCGTGGACAGCCTCGAGATGGCGAGCGTCAAGTTCCTGAACGCTGTTACGGAAAGACAGCTCAAGGGCGCCGGAGCGTAGTCATGATTCGCAGCCGAAAGAGCGGTCGTCGGAACGTAGAGACGGCCGAGCTCAACATCACGGCATTCATGAACCTGATGGTGATCCTGGTTCCTTTCCTGCTGATCACGGCGGTGTTCTCGCGTTTGGCGGTTCTCGAACTGAACCTGCCCGGCTCCTCGAGCGA
>DATIUU010000006.1:0-1582 GCA_035466635.1 Woeseiaceae bacterium | reverse complement strand
GCGGGCGTCGATTTTCGCGTGCAGGTCGCGCCGCGCGCCATCGGCGTGTTCAACGGCCTGCAGTGCACGTTTCATCCGCTGCTCGCGCAGCCCAGCTACCTTGCGATCCGCGACAAGCCGCTCGCGGAGCGCGTCGCGATCCTGCGCGACCCGTCATTCCGGGCGCGCTGCCTCGCGGAGAAGCCGGTGAAGCTGGCCGGCGAAGGTTCGTCGGTACCGCCGATCGTCGATCGCATCATCGGCGAAATCGACACAATCGCCTTCAAGCTGTTCCGCCTCGGCGAACAGCCCGACTACGAGCAGCCCGCCGCGATGTCGCTCGGCGCCGAGGCGAGGCGCGACGGCATGTCCATCATGGAGAAACTCTACGACGTCTGCCTGGAGCTCGACGGCCGGCAGTTGATCTATTTCCCGATCTACAACTACACCGAGTTCTCGTACGACAACGTGCACACGATGCTGACGCACCCGAATGCACTGCTGGGGCTCTCGGACGGCGGCGCACATGTCGGCACGATCTGCGATGCGAGCTTCCCGGCCTATTTCCTCGCGCACTGGACGCGTGATCGCGACCGCGGCCGCATCGACCTGGGCCGCGCCGTGCAGATGCTGACGGCCGACGCCGCCGATTACCTCGGCCTCACGGACCGCGGCCGTATCGCGGTCGGTCTGCGCGCGGACGTCAACGTCATCGATTACGACAAGCTCGCGCTGCGGCCGCCGCAGATGGTGCAGGACCTGCCGGCCGGCGGCCAGCGCCTGCTGCAGGCCGCGACGGGGTTTCGCGCGACGCTGGTCGCGGGCGAGCAGGTGGTGCAGGACGACGCGGTCACCGCCGCACGGCCGGGCCGGCTGGTGCGGTTCGGCTGATCGGGGCAGGGCGCGACCGCCTTACACTTTGTGACAAATACGGCGTGTGCGTCGTGAGATACTTGCGCTACCTTCAGCAATCCGGAGTTCGACCGTGAAAGTAGCAATCATCGGCGGCACGGGCTTCGTCGGCAGCTATATCGTCGATGCACTGATCGATGCGGGCCATGAACCGCACGTGCTCGTGCGGCCCGGCAGCGAGGACAAGCTCCACCGTGCAGGCGAGTGCCAACTGACGACCGGCGACCTGGCGTCGCCCGAGGCCGTCGCGGCGGTCGTCGCGGGCTGTGATGCGGTGATCTACAACGTCGGCATCCTGCGCGAGTTCCCGCGGCAGGGGATCACCTTCGAAGCCCTGCAGTACCGCGGCGCCGAGACCGTGGCGAAAGCGGCGACGGCGGCCGGCATCCGGCGCTTCCTGCTGATGAGCGCCAACGGCATCGACAGTGCCGGGACGCCTTACCAGACGACGAAGCTCAAGGCGGAGGCGATGATCCGCGAGAGCGGCCTGGACTACACGGTCTTCAGGCCGTCGGTAGTCTTCGGCGACCCGCGCGGCACCATGGAGTTCGCGACGCAGCTCTATCGTGACATGGTCCGGGCACCGCTGCCGGCGGTGGGTTTCCACACCGGCCTGACTCCCGCTCACGGCGAGGTGCTGATGTCGCCCGTGCACGTGTGCGACGTCGCCGACGCGTTCGTCAGCGCGCTG
>DATIUU010000005.1:0-3659 GCA_035466635.1 Woeseiaceae bacterium | reverse complement strand
TAAGCGCTTTGCGACTCGCTGAACGTTACAAAATTAACGGCGGGGTACACTAGGTGAGAGACGCGGTGATCTCGATATCGACATCAACACGCTCGGCGACCGCGATCGTTACGCTGTCGCTTTTCCTGTTGACGGCCGAAGCACTGGCCGGTCCCGGCTTCATCGCCGAGACGCAGATCACGCGAGGCAGCGTCTACGCCGAAGTCGGCATCCGCTTCCGCTGCGGCGTGCAGTACCTCGGGCACGATCCGTCGGCCGCGAGTGACGTCCTGCGCATCCGGCTCGAGGCAACCTCGGTGTGCACGGGCGCGGCGCCCAGCATCGCGTACGTGAAGGAACAGCATCGGCCCCTGTCGGCCGACGACGCCAGCATCGAAAGCATCGAGTACGACGGCGAATCGCCGGGCGGCCAGTTGCTGCGCGTGAACTTCACCGAGAGCGTGCGCTTCGACGTGCGGGCAGGCGCGGACCGGAACTCGATCATCATCCGCGTCTTCGCGGAGCCCGGCACGGACAACGGTGAGCAGGCCGCCAGCGCCACCGGGACCCGCCTGCAACGCCGGCCCGAGGCTCCGGGACCCGGCTACGTGATCAACCTCGAATCCTGGCAGCGGCCGCCCGTGACGGCCGACATGCCGCAGATCGCCCTGTCGCAAGACAAGCGGGTATTCGTTTCCGAAGCCGAGATCGACGGCGTGACATGGTATCGCGTCCGTATCGGCAATTACACGTCCGCCGAGGAAGCCGCCCGGGCGCTTGCCGAATTCCGGGCGCAGTACCCGGGCGCCTGGATCGACCGCGCCGACGCCGGCGGCGAAGCCACCGCCGCGGCGCTCGTCCCTTCCGCCCCGACGGCCAGCGCGCCGGCTGCTGCCGCGACGGCAGACGCCGCAGCGAGCGACGCAGCCGCGGAACTGATGAACGAGGCCCGCCGCGCCATGACCGCGGGCGAGCTGTCGCGCGCCGTGCAGCTCTATACCAAGGTCCTGCAGATACCCGCGAACCCGCACCAGCCGGACGCACAGGAATTCCTCGCCCTCGCCCGCGAGCGCAACGGCCAGATCGCGCATGCGAAAGCGGAATACGAACGCTACCTCGACGTCTACCCGGACGAAGCGGGTGTGCAGCGTGTCGAACAACGGCTGGCGGCGCTACTGGCCACGGCATCGGCGCGCCCGGTTCCCGCCACGGCCGCGACCGGCGGGCAGGACGGGGCCCGCCGATCGATGCTGGAGGACTGGAACATCCGCACGTTCCTGTCGCAGTACTACCGCCGCGACGTCAACCAGGTCGACGACCAGGAGCAGATCGTCAGCCAGTCTTCCTTCTACTCGGACCTCAGTATCGACGCCCGCCGGCGCGGCGAGCGGTTCGATTTCTCCGCACGGCTGACGGCAGGCTACCGCAGCAATCTCATGGAGGACGAACGTCCGAGCAGCGGCAACGACCTGCGACTGTCCTATGCCTACGCGGATCTCGCCGACGCGCGCACCGGCCTGCGCGGCCGGATCGGCCGCCAGACCCGCAACACGGGCGGCGTGCTCGGCCGCTTCGACGGCGTCAACCTGAGCTATTCCCTGAACGACCGCCTGCGCTTCGAGGCGGTAGCGGGCCGCCCCGTCTATTCGACGGCGCGCGACCCGGACGACGCCAGGACGTTCCAGGGGATCAGCACGACGTTCGCGCCGTTCGACAACAACCTCGATTTCGGCCTGTTCTACATCCAGCAGGACATCGACGGCCTCACCGACCGGCAGGCCGTCGGCGCCGAGCTGCGCTATTTCGGCGACAACCAGTCCCTGTGGAGCATCGTCGATTACGACGTCGAGTTCGAGGAACTGGGCAGCCTGTTCGTGCAGGGCAGCTGGCGCCTGCCCGCCAACTTCACCGTCACCGGCGTCGTGGACGGGCGGCGCAGCCCGTTCCTCAGCCTCGGCAACGCGCTCGTCGGCCAGCAACTCGAGTCCTTCGAGGAACTGCGCCTGTTCTTCACGGAAGAGGAAATCCGCCAATTCGCGCTCGACCGCTCGGCTGCCACCACGACCTACACGTTCGGGCTGTCGCGTCCGTTCACGCCCAAGCTCAGCGCAAATTTCAATGCCAGCATTTCCTCGATCGATGCCACACCCGAATCCGGCGGCGTGGCGGCGACGCCCGACAGCGAGTACAGCTATTACTCCGCCGACATCGTGGCGAGCAGCCTGTTCACCGAGGGCGACGTCGGGATTTTCGGCGTGCGCGATGCCGTTTCGGAAACGACCGACGTGTACTCGACCACGTTCGACACGCGCTTCCCGATCGGCCGCGCGTGGCGCATCAGCCCGCGCCTGCGGATCGACTACCGCGAGATCAAGACCGACCAGAGCACGCAGTGGATCTACACGCCGGGCCTGCGCGTGCAGTACCGCATGGGCCGGCGCGTACGCTTCGAGCTGCAGACCGGCAAGCAGTTTTCGACGCGCGAGATGGCCAGGTCGGACCAGGACCGCGAGTCCTGGTTCGTCAATGCCGGCTACCAGCTGTTCTTCTGAGGGACGCCATGATGACGACGCGGATACTCCTCGCAATTGCGCTGCTCGCGACATTCCTCAACAGCGGATGCGTCTCGACGACGACCCTCGTGGAGGAGAAGCTCGACCTCGGCACCGGCGTGACGGTGACCCACGCCACCGCGCCGATCACGCTGTATCGCGACAACTCCGCGTACGCCGCTCACGCGCGCGACTACGTGTACCTGGGGCCTGTCGAGATCAACCGCATGGGTGAGTACTCCTACTACCTCTGGCTCGGCATCTGGAGCACCATCAGCGATGCGGAGCGTTCCTACCAGCGCGACGGGTTCGAATCGATCACGATCTACGCCGACGGCGAACCGTTGCAGCTCGAACTCGTCGGCTGGACGCTCGACGCCATCGGTGTCTCCGAGCCCGTCTATATCAAGCCCGTGGCATCCGCGGCCGACGCCTACTACCGTGTCACGATCGACCAGATCCGGCTGATTGCGAACGCCCGGGACATCGAACTGCATACCGGGACCGCGCCCGCCAGGGTCTACCTGATGTGGGACCGGCAGGGTTCGGCACACGCATCGCTGCGCGAATTCCTCGATCGCAGCCTCTACGGGGCAACGGCACTCCACCGGCCGTAAGGCGCCGCCGCCCCGCAGGAAACCCGGCTCAGAACGTAACGACCGCTCCCAGCGTGAGCGTGCGCCCGGCGCCCCAGAGACGCTCGCCCGGCGGAATATCGACGTTACTGACACGATTCACACCCGCGAGGTGATCCTGGTAGCCGCGGTCGAACAGGTTGCTGGCTTCAAAATCGAGGCGCACCCGGCGGCTCGCGTTCCACGACAACGCCGCGTTCACGACGCCGTACCCGGCTGTCGCCTGTTCGTCGTTGTAGGCGGACACGCGGTCCTGGCGATCGTAAGCGATGACTTCCCCGCGCGCCGACCAGGCACCGTCGATGAAGTTCAGGGCAACGCTCGCGTTCAGCGGCGGCAGGCGGTAGAGGTTGTCCGCGACATCGGTGCGGCGTCCGCGCGTGTAGCTGGCGCTGCCCTCGATGCCGAGGCGCTCCGTCAGCGAGTAGCGCCAGCCGAGGTCCAGCCCGTAGATCTCCGCGTCCACGTTGTCGAACTGCAGGGCACCACTGCC
>DATIUU010000004.1:0-5488 GCA_035466635.1 Woeseiaceae bacterium | reverse complement strand
CCTACAAGTCGGGCCACGACCTGAACAACAAGCTGCTGCGCGCGTTGCTGGAGCAGGAGTCGGCCTGGGAAGAGGCCACGTTCGAGAATGGCCGCAAGGCGCCGATTTCCTACGCCACGCCGTCGTACGCCTGAAAAATCGGCGGAAAACCCCTATTTACTCCCGGTAGTCGCTTTATATAGTAAACGGCGACCACCGCCATCGGTATTGGCGGCCAGCAGGGCACCGTCATCCCTGGCGCGGGCCCGAAGCAGCCGAGGATATGCGAGCCACCGATTTTCTATGCAGTCTGTTGCTGTTGCCGCTCTGCAGCTGCACCCTTGGCTCAACCATCGTCGGCGAGGCGGCGCTCGATTCGGACACCGCGGCGCCGCAGCCCTTCTATGATTACTCCCTGTATTTCAGGGCATTCGACAACCCCTGGGTCGGCAGGAGTCGTGACGAACTGATCATGGAGCTGGGCGCGCCTGATGCCATCTACGAGGCGCGCCACCCGTTTGCCGACTTTGACGCGGGTATCCCCGCCGCAACCTACATTTACATCAACGGTGGCGGTTCCGGTGGCTGCATCGACGCCTACGTCGTCGACGAGCCGACCGCTACCGTGATCAAGTATTACTGTCGCTAGACGGCCGCTGGCACGCCTGCCGAGGCATCCTTCCTCAAGCGTCGCGGGCGACGCGTACGGTGCAGCGCGATACGGCAGCCCCCCGGGTCCTGGCGGCCTCGAGCAGCGCATCCGCCGAGAATCTCAGCCGCGACGCCCACGCCGAAGAGCGGGTGAGGACCACGAGCTCGCCGTCTTCCCGGACATTGGCCGCCAGGATCGAAGCGCCTTCCTCGGGCGACAGCACGTGCGTGAGCGCGGACGCGAGTTCGCCCATGTCCTGCGCGCGCCGGACGATATTCGCTAAATCCCCGTCTTTGCCCGGATTTAGCAGGTTGTCGAGGCTTTTTGCGGTCATCCGAGTGTGATTCCGGTCACATTTTCGGGACGGTCAGGGTGACCGGAATCACCCTTACAACACCCGATTCTTGTATTAAAAACCGACATTATGCATAGTTTGCCAACGACAAGGGCAAACCCGCTGAAAAGCGGGGGCGCAAAACCACCGGTCTAAGGGATTTGATCCTAGGACAGCGGGGCTACCGAAGCGATGATTGAAAGCAGGCCACACTACATTAGCGGGCGACTTGACGGCCGTAAAGCCCGCGGAAACGTGGCTTGCGCCGATAACAAGAAAAAGTTGCACCGAGCGCATCCGAGGCGTACTCGATGAATGTTGTAATTTTCGGCAAAGGGCTGGGCAAGCCCCGTCAACTCAACTTGTCCGGCCCGCTGGCGGCGGCCGCCGTTCTGCTCATCGCCGGCATGGTCGCGGCGGCGGGTTTTGCGGGCGGACACTGGTATGCAGCCGCTACCGGCTCCGGCGTGAGCTCCGACGAGCTGTCGGACCTCGTCGCGGAATTGCAGCAGGCACGCGAACACATCGATACGATTCGCCAGGAGAACGACGACACGCTCGACGCGATGGCATTCCGCATCGCACAGATGAACGCTCGCATGATCCGTCTCGACGCACTCGGGCGGCGCCTGACGGAGATGGCCAACCTCGAAGACGGCGAGTTCGATTTCGACGAACCGCCGGCGATGGGCGGCCCTGAAGAGCCCATGGCGACGGGCTCGAACGTCGCGGTACCCGACGTCGTCGAAGCCATGCAGACCCTGGACCTGCAGCTCAACAGCCGGGAAGCGCAGCTCGGTGTCCTCGAAAGCGTCATCGCCAACCAGAATCTGAAAGACCGCGTTTACCCGCAGGGCCGCCCGGTCAGTTCGGGGTGGATTTCGTCCTACTTCGGCAAGCGCACGGACCCGTTCACGGGCAAACCTGCGAATCACACCGGCATCGATTTCGCCGGCAAGGCGGGCGCCGACGTCATCGCCGTGGCGGACGGCGTGGTGACCTGGTCCGCGAAGCGCTACGGCTACGGTCTCATGGTCGAGATCAACCACGGCAACGGCTACACGACGCGCTACGCGCACAACTCCGAGAACCTCGTCGCCGTTGGCGAGGAGGTCAGGAAAGGCCAGGTGGTGGCAAAGATGGGCAAGACCGGGAGAGCCACCGGCCCGAACCTGCATTTCGAGGTCCTGCAGGACGGCCGGCGCATGAATCCGGTCAATTTCATCCGCGCCACCTCGAACTGAGCGCGCACCGCACCGCCCCCGGCTATCGCATGGCCTTGTATTTGGGGAATTTATCCTCAGATTGCGTTTCTAATTAGCGTTCCGAACGCTTAGAATACCGGCCTTTCCCAGCGTCGGCCCCGCAACCCGGGCGTACGGGCGCGTCACCCGATATGCCTGCAGGAGTACCAATTGGCCAATATTTTGACCCGTGTCTTCGGCAGCCGTAATCAACGGCTGTTGCGGCAGTACGCCAAGGTCGTCAAGAAGATCAACGCATTGGAAGAGGGCGTGCAGGCGCTCGACGATGCGGGCCTGCGCGCGAGGACCGACGAGCTCAAGGGCCGCGCGGCCGATGGCGAAACGCTGGTCCAGCTGCTGCCCGAGGCCTTCGCCGTGATGCGCGAGGCGGCGAGGCGCGCGCTCCGCATGCGGCCCTTCGATGTGCAGCTGATCGGCGGCATGGTACTGCACGATGGCAACATCGCGGAGATGCGCACCGGTGAAGGCAAGACGCTGGTGGCGACGCTGCCGGCCTACCTGAACGCGCTGAGCGGCAAGGGCGTGCACGTGGTGACCGTCAACGAGTACCTGGCGCAGCGCGATGCGGACTGGATGCGTCCCGCTTACGAATTCCTCGGCCTCACCGTGGGGGTTGCCAGGTCCGGCCAGACACACGAGGAGAAACAGGCCGCGTACGCCTGCGATATCACCTACGCGACCAACAACGAACTCGGCTTCGACTACCTGCGCGACAACCTCGCGTTTTCGCTGACCGACAAGGTGCAGCGCGACCTGAATTTCGCGATCGTGGACGAGGTGGACTCGATCCTGATCGACGAGGCCCGCACGCCGCTCATCATTTCGGGGCCGGCGGAGGCCAGCACCGACCTGTATGCGCAGATCAACAAGCTGATCCCGAAGCTCGAGGAGCACATCGAGCCCGACCAGGATGCCAACTACGACATCGTCGCGCGCAAGGTCGTGCTCGTCGATGAAAAGGGCAAGCCCGTCACATCGGGCGGCGACGAGGTCATGACGATCGAGGAAGCCGTCGGTATCGCGGACGCCCGCAAGGCCGACGTCGTACTCGTGAACGACGACGAGAAGGTGGCGAAGTGCAGGCTTGCGCCCCGCGGCGACTACACGACCGACCTCAAGGCGAAGCAGGCGCACCTGACCGAGGACGGGCAGGACAAGGTCGAAGGGCTCATGGCCAAGTCCGGTATCCTCGGGGAAGGCGAGAGCCTCTACGACGCCGGCAACATCCGCCTGCTGCATCACCTGAATGCCGCGCTCCGCGCGCACGCGATCTACCAGCGCGATGTGGACTATATCGTGAAGGACGGCGAGATCGTGATCGTGGACGAGTTCACCGGCCGCACGATGTCGGGCCGGCGCTGGTCCGATGGCCTGCACCAGGCGATAGAAGCCAAGGAGGGCGTCGCGATCAAGCACGAGAACCAGACGATCGCGTCGATCACGTTCCAGAACTACTTCCGGCTATACAACAATCTTTCCGGCATGACCGGTACAGCGGACACCGAGGCGTTCGAGTTCCAGCAGATCTACGGGCTCGAGGTGGTCGTGATCCCCACGCACAAGCCGATGATCCGCGACGATGCACCCGATCTCGTCTACCTCACCGAGAGCGACAAGTTCGAAGCGATCATCGAGGACATTTCCGACTGCCGCGAACGCGGCCAGCCGGTGCTGGTCGGCACGACGTCGATCGAGACCTCGGAACACCTCTCGGCGATCCTCAAGAAGCGCAAGATCGACCACGAGGTCCTCAACGCCAAACAGCACGAGCGTGAAGCCCACATCGTGCAGCACGCGGGCCGCCCGGGCATGATCACGATTGCCACCAACATGGCGGGCCGCGGTACCGACATCGTGCTGGGCGGCAATCTCGACGCGGAAATCGCGGCCCTGGACGAGGGCGCCGACATCGATGCCGTGCGCGCCGACTGGCAGAAGCGCCACGACGCGGTGCTGGAAGCCGGCGGGCTGCACATCATCGGTACCGAGCGCCACGAGTCACGCCGCATCGACAACCAGCTGCGCGGCCGCTCGGGCCGCCAGGGCGACCCCGGGTCCAGCCGCTTCTACCTGTCGATGGAGGACACGCTGATGCGGATTTTCGGCGACCCGGAGCGCACCAAGAACCTGCTGGCGCGCGCCGGCATGCGCGAGGGCGAAGCGATCGAAAGCAAGCTGCTGTCGCGCCAGATCGAGCGCGCACAGCGCAAGGTGGAAGCCCATAACTTCGACATCCGCAAGAACCTTCTCGAATACGACGACGTCGCGAACGACCAGCGCAAGGTGGTCTACCACCAGCGTACGGAGCTCATGGCCGCCGACGAGATCGAGGATTCCGTTGCGGCCATCCGCGACGAGGTCATTGCCGACGCGGTCGCGGTGCACATTCCGCCGGGCAGCCTCGAGGAACAGTGGGACGCGGACAGCCTGTCGAAGGCCCTGGAAGCCGACTTCGGGCTCGATGTCGACATCGCACGCCTCGTGGCGGAAGACAAGTCGATCAACGACGACGGCATCCGCGATTATTGCATCGAAGCGGCGCGCAAGGCGTACGCCGAGCGCGAGCAGCGAATCGGCAGCGAGCTGATGCGCAACGTCGAGAAGCAGGTCATGTTGCGCCAGCTCGACTTTCACTGGAAAGAGCACCTCGCGGGCATGGACCACCTGCGGCAGGGCATCGGGCTGCGCTCCTACGCGCAGAAGAACCCCAAGCAGGAGTACAAGCGCGAGGCGTTCGAGATGTTCGGGGCGATGATGGAGCAGGTCAAGCACGACACGATCAGCATCCTGACCCGCATTCGCATCCAGGGCGAGGACGACCTGGCCGAGATGCAGCGCCAGCGCGAGCAGCAACAGAAGCTGAATTTCCAGCACGCGCAGGCTTCCGCGCTCGGTGCACAGGCGCCGACTCCGCCGGCCGCAGGGCAGGCGGGAGCGCAACAGGGCCAGCCCGCGCGCCAGGGTCTCCCCGGGCAGGGCGGCGACAGCGGCGCGGCCGTCGAGACGTTCGTCAGGGACGGCCGCAAGGTCGGCCGCAACGAGCCGTGCCCCTGCGGCTCGGGCAAGAAGTACAAGCACTGCCACGGCGCGCTCGCCCGCGAGGCGTGATTCTTCTCCCTCTCCCGCTTGCGGGAGAGGGCGGGGTGCGGGTCTTGGGAGAGGGTGTGTCCTCCACCATCCAAGTCGTCGCGGGCGCCCTGTACGACGAACGCGGCCGCGTCCTGATCGCGCAGCGTCCCGCCGGCAAGGCGCTCGCCG
>DATIUU010000003.1:0-1616 GCA_035466635.1 Woeseiaceae bacterium | reverse complement strand
TCTACTACCAGCCCCGCGACTACTGGCACCCGGTGCCCGGCAGCCCGGACGGTTACTGGACGGCGCAGTTCGATATCCGCATCGTTCACGAACTCGACGATGTCGCCGCGCACCTGCCGGAAGACCGTGACAAGTGCATTCTCATCGGCGAGGTCGAGGACGCGAAGCATGCCTTCGGCATCGACCGCGTCAATCCGACGACGGCGATCAACATCCTGCACTTTGCGCGCGGCTCGGCGAAGACCCCGTACGAACTCGCCTGCATGCGTCTCGCAGCGCGGCGCGGCGTACTCGGTCACCGTGCGGCGTTCGCGGCCTTCGACGAGGGATTGCCGGAATTCGCCATCCACCAGGCTTTTTGCAGCGCCACCAGTCACGCCGAGAGCGAGCTGCCTTACAGCAATATCATTGCACTCAACGAGCACGGCGCCATCCTGCACTACACGGACCTGGACCGGGAACCGCCCCGCGAATTGCGGTCGTTCCTGATCGACGCGGGTGCCCAGGTTCACGGTTACGCATCCGACATCACGCGCACCTACAGCAAGGGCGACGAACGCTTCTCCGAGCTCGTGGCGCGCATGGAATCGCTGCAGCGGGACCTCGTCGGCCGCATCCGCGCGGGCGTCGATTACCGCGAACTGCAAATCGAGACGCATCGCATGACGGCCGGTGTGCTGGTCGACGCCGGGCTCGCCTCCGGCGATCCGGAGACGCTGTTGTCACAGGGCGTCACCAGCGCGTTCATGCCGCACGGCATAGGCCACCTGCTCGGAATACAGGTTCACGACGTCGCCGGTTTCATGGAGAACGAGAGCGGCACGACGATCGATCCGCCGAGCGGTCACCCGTACTTGCGGCTGACGCGCGTGCTCGAGGAAGACATGGTGCTCACGGTCGAGCCGGGGCTTTACATCATCGACATGCTGCTCGACGAGCTGCGCGGCACGCGCGCGGAGACTCTCGTCAACTGGGATGCCGTGGACGCGCTGCGGCCTTTCGGCGGCATCCGCATCGAGGACAATGTGCGCGTCCTCGCCGACGGTTGCGAAAACCTCACCCGGGACGCATTCGCCGAACTCGGCTAGTGTCCTGTAACACGACCGAAGCACCATCGGGGTTCGCGCCCGAATTGCGTGCACGGCTTTCACGCGCTTGCGCGATCATGGTGCGCCCGACCGCGCCGCCAGCTGAGCCGGCGGATTTTTCTCCTTTTATTTCAATAACCTGGGAGGCGGCGCGCGGCGCCGGCCCGGCCGCCGATGTGGTACGAATCCTGCATTCATCAGCCATGACCCCGACCAACCGAAACCTGTCGCTGCGCGGACTGCGGACCTTCTGCGTCGCCGCCGAGTACGAGAGCTTCCGCGAGACGGCGGAGAAGCTGTTCATTACGGCATCGGCCGTCAGCCACCAGATCAAGAATCTCGAGGACGAGCTGGGCCAGAAGTTGTTCGAGCGCACGAGCCGTTCCCTGGCCCTCACCGACGCGGGACGCGCGCTGCTCGACGACGTCAAGCCATTGATCATGCGTCTCGACGACGTCGCCGCGCGGCACCGGGTAGCCGCAACGCGCAGCACGCTCAGCATTTCCGTACAACCTTTTTTTGCGAGCG
>DATIUU010000002.1:0-8704 GCA_035466635.1 Woeseiaceae bacterium | reverse complement strand
AAGCCGAGCGACGCGAGCGAGAGGTCGTGGATGAAGTCGCGCCGGGTGATGTCCCGGGCCATGCCAAGCTGGCGATCTGTCTTTTTCATCCGCCCGAGTATAAGCGGATTTCCATGTCGGGGCTGCCCGTCTAATCGCAGTCGAGATCGTGGCGCAACGACTCTGCGTCCAGGGCTTTCGCAAGCCCGCGATACTGTTCGCAGGTCAGCCGGGTCCGGGTAAGGTCCACGATTTCCGGCGTCGTCAGCCGCTCGAGCGGTTCGAAGTTCGTCACGTGCGTCGCAGACAGGTTCAGCCGCACGAGGCTTTCGGCCGCACCGACGGCCGCGATGTTCACCACCGGGTTGTCGGACAGGTCCAGTTCGAAGAGCAGGGGCAGTGTCGCGACCGCCTGCACGTCCACTACCTGGTTCGAGCCGAGCAGGAGAGTGAGGAGGGACTCGGCCCCGGCCAGTGGCGAGATGTCGGTGATGCGGTTCGACGTCAGGTTGAGGATCTCGAGTTGCCCCAGTCGGGCGAGCGGCGCGAGATTGGTGATCGCGTTGTTATTGAGATCGAGGATGCGCAGGTTGCCGAGGTCCGCGAGCGGCTCGAGATTACCGACCCCGTTGTGCCCGAGGGACAGGATTTCGAGATGCGCCAGGGTTCGCGCCCAGTCCAGGTTGCGGATCGCATTGTGGTCGAGCGTCAATGCGCGCAGCGATGCCCGCAACGAGCCGAGCTGCGGGTTCGTAATCGCGTTATAGCCGAGATTCAGGCTCTCCAGCCGGGCGAGATGGGCGAGCGGCGCTGTATCGGCTATGCGGTTGTGGGCGAGGTTGATGTCGGTAACGTTTTTCAGGTTTTCGATGCCGGCCACGCTGGTGATCGTCGGGCCGTCGCTGTTGATGCAGGTGAGCTGCTGCACTTCGCCGGCGGTCCCGTAGCCTCTTCTGCGGGCCTCCTCGCGGACGCAGTCGCGCAACAACGGGTCCTCGAAGACGAGCTCAGCAACCGGCGTATAGACACTGGCCTCGCCATGGCCGCGATAGCTGTAGACGGCGATCGCCAGTGCAGCGGCCAGTCCGATGAAGCCGATTGCGGCAACGGCGTAACCCAGCGGCCCCATCTTGCTTGCGTACGGCAGCGAGTTCTCGAGTTGAGCGTCCCGACCCGCACTCGGGTCATTATCTGGCTGTGTACGTTGTCCGGTCATCACGGTGTTCCTGGTTGGCTCATACCGCGGCGTTATTGCCGCCAGAACGCGGGTGTCAGCAGTACGAGCAGGGTGAAGATTTCGAGACGCCCGGCAATCATGGCCAGCACGAGCACCCACTTCTCGATACTGCCGACCGCAAGAAAGTTGGTTGCCACCGTGCCGAGACCGGGCCCGAGATTGTTCAGGCAGGTCGCCACGGCGCCGAACGCCGTGACCTGGTCGTGACCCTGGCCCATCAGGATCATCATGAACACCGTAAATACCACGACGTAGGCCGCGAAGAAGGTCCAAACGGCCCGGACGACGTCGTCCGGGACGACGCGGCTGTCCATGCGCAGCGGCTTGACGAGCTTGGGATGCACGAGACGCAATACTTCGATGAGTGCCTGCTTGACCATGACGATGAATCGAATCACCTTCATTCCGCCGGCTGTCGAGCCGGCGCAGCCGCCGACGAAACTGATGAAGATCAACAGTACCGGCAACATCAGCGGCCACAGTGAAAAGTCGGCAATCCCGTAGCCGGTACTTGTAATGACCGATACGACCGTAAATAGCGCCGAGCGCGCAGCGCCGGCTGCGCCGTCGGCGGCATCCGTGTAAAGCAATACACCGGCCACGAAGATCACGATGAGCCCCGTGAATACCAGGAAGGTTCGGGTCTCTTCGTTACGCAGGTAAAGGTCCGGCTTGAACCCTGCCCACACGGCGAAGTGAACGCTGAAGTTGATGGCACCGAGCAGCATGAAGACGACCGCGATGATCTCGATCGCGGGACTGTCGTAGTAGCCGATGCTGGCATCGTGCGTCGAAAAGCCGCCTGTCGATACCGTCGTGACGCTGTGCGCAATGGCATCGTACAGGTCCATGCCGGCAAACCAGTAAAATGCCGCACAGGCTATCGTCAGCACGAGATAGATGCGCCACAGCGCGCGGGCCGTCTCCATGATCCTGGGCGTGAGCTTGGTGCCTTTGACCGGGCCCGGGGTTTCGGCCTTCATCAACTGCATGCCGCCGAGTCCCAGCATGGGCAGCAGCGCGATCGCGGAGACGATGACGCCGATACCGCCGAACCACTGGATCTCCTGGCGAAAAAACAGCAGCGAACGGGGGAGCTCGTCGAGGCCGACTATCACGGTCGCGCCCGTCGTCGTGATTCCCGATGCAGCCTCGAAGATCGCATCCGCATAGCCCAGGTTGGCACCGAAATACAGCGGCAGGCTCGCGAGGAAGCTGAGCGTGAACCAGAGCATGGCGACAACGATGAATCCGTCCCTGATGCGCAAGCGTGCGGAGTGGCGGATCGAATACGCCAGCATCACTGCGCCGAGCGGCGTCGCGACGGCGAGGTGCCACAGGAACATGCCCAGCAGGTTGTCGTCGTAAATGATGGCAACAACGATCGGCGGCAGCAGCATCAGGCTGAACGAGAGCAGGAGCACGCCGAGCACCTGGACGGTTACGAGGGGCAATGCCGGCTTTGCCCGCGGGACTGTTTGCGGGTCTGGAGTATTCAGCGTCTCGGTAGACATCGTGCCGTCCGTTGCTGCCTGAATCGGCAGAACAGATTATTCCCCGCACGGCAGCGGCTGGCACCTAAAATGATCGTCAATTCCTGACGAAAATTTGATGCGGTCAGGGCGGCCGCTGCTGTGCGACACTAAGGTCGGAGGGCAACGCGCTGCAGGGCAGCGGGGCGGGTTGGACATGAAGCATAGCGACGTGCGGCGCAAGGCAGGGCGCGGCCGGAAGATCGCACGGCATCTGCGGACTGCCGCGGAAATTGCCGGATTGCTGGCCGCTGCGGTCCTTGTGGGCTACGTGCTGCAGCGCCTGCATCACGCCAACCTGTCCGTGGTCTTTCTGTTCGTGGTGCTGATCATCGCCGCGCGCCACGGTCTCTGGCCGTCGATCGTTACCAGCGCACTGGGGTTCCTGGCGTTCAACTTCTTCTTCACGGCGCCCTACCGGACGTTTCTCGTGACGGAGCAGGGCGACATCGCGACCCTGGCGTTCTTCCTGGCCGTCGCTATCCTGGGTGGCAATCTCGCGGCGCGACTTCGCACGGCCATTCAGCGGCGCGACCAGGCGCTCGATCGCATCTCGAATCTCTACGAATTTTCGAATCGCATTACGGGCGCAACCACGAGCCGGGATATCCTAGAGACGCTGGTGGAGCACGTGTCGGGTACGCTCGAGATCCCGGCGCTCGTCGTCGAGAGATCGGCGTCGGGAGACCTGGCCGTGCGCGCAGCCAGCCCATCCCCGCCGCCGACGGCCGATTCGATGGGTGCGACGGTAGCCGCTGACGTCGTGTCCGAGTCGGCATGCGTGCCGATTCGCGTGCCGGACCAGGAGCCGATGCAACTCGCCATCCAGCGTGCGGACCTGGGCGATGAGCAGATGGAACTCGTGCGCAACCTGTGCAGCCAGGCTGAAGTGGCACTGGACCGGATTCGCCTGGCCGAGGACCTCGATTCGTCGCGCCGCGAAGCGGAGCGGGCGCGGCTGCGCTCGGCATTGCTGACGTCGGTGTCGCACGACCTGCGTACGCCGCTGTCGTCGATCTTCGGTGCGGCGAGCACGGTGCAGGAGCTCGGCGACTCGCTGGCGGCGTCCGACCGTGCCGAACTCCTCGAGACGGTGATGGGCGAGGCGCGGCGTTTGAACGGCTATATCCAGAACCTGCTGGACATGACACGGATCGAGCACGGCGAGCTGCAGATTACCCGGGACTGGGAAGAGCCCTCGGACCTGTTCGGCGCGGCGCTGCGCCGGGTGAAGGAAAGCTGGCCGGACGCCGTTATCACGCTGCGCATCGCAGACGATGCAAGCCTGGTGCGCCTCCATGGCGAGCTTTTTGTCCAGGCCCTGTACAACGTGATCGACAACGCGGTGCGTTATTCGCCGCCCGGCACGCCGATCGACGTGGCCTGCCTGCGCGACGGCGACGGAATGCGCGTCGAGGTGACCGATGCCGGCCCGGGTCTCACGGCCAGGCAGAGGAAGCGCATCTTCGACATGTTCTACCGCGCCGAGTCGGGGGACAGCCGCAGCGGCGGTACCGGGCTCGGGCTTGCAATCACCCGCGGCATCATCGAGGCTCATTCGGGAAAGGTTTTTGCGGAGGCCGGGCCCGGCGGGCAAGGGACGCGCATCGTTATCCTGCTGCCGGGGGCGATGCCCGTCCGTGACAGATCGGATGAAGAGCGGTGAAGGACACAGCAGCACACAAAATCGCGGTCATCGAGGATGACGCCCAGATCCGGAAGTTCCTGCGGATCAGCCTCGAGGCGCACGGCTTCGAGGTTACCGAGGCCCGTGACGGCCAGGCCGGGCTGGACATGATTGCCGCGGAATTGCCGGACGTCGTCATTCTCGACCTCGGTTTGCCGACGATGGATGGCCGCGAGGTCATCCGCCGGCTGCGGGAGTGGTCGGACGTGCCGATCCTCGTGCTGTCCGTGCGCGACGCCGAAGCCGAGAAAGTCGGCGCCCTGGACGACGGCGCGAACGACTACGTGACGAAACCGGCCGGGATCTCGGAGTTGCTGGCGCGGGTCCGCGTGTTGTTACGCAACCGGGGGAAGGACGGCTCTGCAGAGCCGGTCTACGGGTACCGGGGACTCGAGATCAACTTCGCCGAGCGGCGCGTGCTGCTCGATGGCCACGAGGTGCACTTGTCACGCAAGGAGTACGGCCTGCTTGCGCTGCTGGCGGCCCATGCGGGGCAGGTTCTTACCCACCAGCAGATCCTGCGCGAGGTCTGGGGCGAGGACGCGGTGCGGGAGACCCACAACCTGCGCGTGCTGGTGAGCAGCCTGCGACAGAAACTCGCCGACGAGGCATCGCAGTCGCGATACCTGGTGACCGAGCAGGGCGTGGGTTACCGGCTGCGTGCCGAGAGCTGACAGCGGGCTAGATCGCCCCCGTCATCTGTTCGAGGAGGCTATCCAGCGCTGCCTGCCATTTCAGCGGCCGGCCCGCGAGGTCGTCGCGACGCTCATTCTTGACGAGCTCCCCGAGCGCGTCCGTGTCGATGTCTTTCCCGGCTTCGAAGACCTGCACCCAGAACGGCGCGTCGTAGCCCGCGATGCCTTCGCCACCCACGCGGAGCATGTTGCCGTCCGCGTCGAGCAGAACGCCGGTCAGGGCGACAACCTCGATGGGACCGTCCACCGCGGAGAAGAACCGCACGGGCACCTCGTAATCGGTGCCGAGCACGACCTTCTTGCCGAAGAAACCGCGGTCGGCTTTCGGAAACTGCGTGAATGCAAGCTGGATGAACAGGACGCGCGCGGCACCGTGTTGCGCGGCCAGCGCCGCAGCGGCCGTCCGCCATTCGGGGGCCGGTTTCAGCGAGTGAAGAATCAGCGGCGAGTACTCTTCGTGGACCGCCTGCTCGATGCCGGTACCGTCCGGAGCCGTCTCGCCGTCGAGCATGCCGAGGTAGATCGCCGGGCCGCCGAGGGCGGGGAGGTCATGGGTTGCGACGAAGCGGCAGCACTGCGAGGCCGCGAGCGACGCGTTCAGCGCATCGAGCAGCGGCTGCAGCGCTTGCCCGCGTCCTGCGAGATTGAAAGGCTCGCCGGACACCGGGTCGAGAACGACCGGCAGGACGACGACCGGCCGCTCAGCGGTGTGCGGCTCGTAGTTGACGTAAAACGGCGCTTCGAACACGCGGTCGGTGCGGCCGACGGCGGCTTCGTCCAGGGCCGCGCAGGCCCAGAGGCCGGGCAACAATGTCACGAGCAACGGCACGGCTGGCCGGCGGCGGATCAACGTCGTGAAGTGGATCATGTGTCGAGTCTCTCAATTCGGAACACGGGGTTTGGCGAAAATGTGTCGCAGGGGGTTCAATAGCGCCGGTAATCGGCCCCGCCGGCGCGGTATTTTGCTCGTTCCGGCGCAAGTTGCAACTGGATAAATTGCATGGTTTTCAATGAATTCGATGGCCGCCGCGGGCGACACGGTGCGTCGCGTGCCATGGGCGGGACAAGCGGAGAGAGCACATGAAAGATCGCACAGACGGGTTTACGCGCGCACTGGGGTGGCTACTGTTCATCGCCGGGGTACTCGGCATCAGCGGCATTGCGATCTACCAGTTCGTCATCGACACGTCCATGCCGACACACATCAAGGTGCTCACCGGGCTCGTGTGGAGTGGCTTGGGCGTGCTGCTGGTTTCCGTGTTGCGGCAGCGGCTGGTGGCGCGCAAAACGGACAAGTACAAAGACGTGGAGATCTGATCATGATGGTAGTCACCAGCGAGACGATCGCAGGCAAACGGATCGTCAGGACCCTCGGGCTGGTTCGCGGCAACACCGTGCGCGCGCGGCACCTCGGCCGGGACATAATGGCCGGGTTGCGCAATATCGTCGGCGGAGAAATCCACGAGTACGCGAAGCTCGTCGCGGAGAGCCGGGAACAAAGCCTCGACCGGATGATGGCCGAGGCGGAGGAACTGGGCGCGAACGCCGTGATCGCCACGCGATTCACGACGTCGGTGCTGATGGGCGGTGCGGCCGAGCTGCTCGCGATAGGGACGGCGGTCGTCGTCGAGGACGCATAAGCGGGGATTGTCGCCCGGGTCCTCTCACGAGGGCTGCGCGATGCGGGGCGTCGTGAATACGGTAGCCAGCCCGCCGCCGGTCGTGCGGAAGTTCGTCGTTTGTCCCTGGTACATCCGTGCGCCCAGCAACTGGATCGCGCCGCGGTAGACGTAACACCGCAGGTCGACCTTGAATGAATGCATGGCGCCGTCCGTGACCAGCAGGCGCTCGCCCGGCGGAACCAGTTCCTGCGCGACGTAAGCGGATTCCAGGATCGACCGCCAGGTCTTCTTCGTGAGTTTGGCGCCCTTGTAAGTCCCGCGGCTGCCATAGCCCCACACGGGCTTGAAGAACAGGCGGCGCCGTTCGGCCCAGAGTTCGGCGGCGTTGTCGGCGCTCACGAGCACGGTGCGCGGGACCGCCACGGACAGGGTTCGAACGACGTCGTCCGGGACACCCATTGCGCGCAACGCATCCGCATCGCTCAGCAAGGTCAGGTTGCGCTTGTTGGCGTACAGGGCGTGCGCCTGCGGGCTCGGCGTAAAAACCGCCGCGCCGCTCTCGAAGGCTTCGCGCAGCGTCGTGCATGCAGGCGACTGCAGGTAGAAATCGGTCACGCGGTTGTAGACGAGATCGACGGTCTTATCATTTGCAATCAACCGGTTGCCGCTCAACGTGAAGTCGCGCGGGTCCGCGATGATCGCCTCGACCCCGTGGCCGGCGAACATCTCGCGGAACAGTTCGAACTCGGGCCTGAGGTACTGGGTTTCGGGGTCTTCGTCGACGATTGCAACGCAGCCGAGCTCGTCGCCGGGCCGCTGTGCGCGGAATTCTTGCCGGAACATGTCGACGAACACCTGCTCCGTGTCATCGATGCCTTTCGGGCCGGGAAAGAAGTCCCCGACTTCGCGGCAACAGGCCTGCTGGGCCGATGCGACGTGCTGCAGGAGCAAAGCGCCGCCAGCGTTCGTGTTGACCTCGATCAGCCGCGGGCCGTCCGTCGTCAGGTGGAAGTCGTAACCGAAGAAAACCCCGTGGGAGGCGCTGACTTGGCGGGCAATTTCCGGCGCCCACGCGAGGACGGCTTCCCGGTAGGGGGCGAGGGCGACGACGTGCTCGATCGCGTCGATGACAGCCTGCATTGCCGCGATGTGTTCGTGCGCGACGAATATGGGGAAATCGGCCAGCAGGTTCGGGTGCGATGCTCGCAGGCGCGCGTAAGACCCCGGCTCGCCGAAGCCGATTGCCAACGAGCGCTCGAGCTTCTGCTGATCGATGGCGATGCACTGGCAGGTTCGATTCAGTGCGTCGGCGAGCGTCACGTCAGGCATGGCCGGATCTTACGCTGCGCGTGAACGGACGGGCAAGCGGGCGAGAAATCGACTGACGCGCTATTGAGCAATCACGACACGGCCTCATATAACTGTAGGAGGATCGTGAAATGACCTACAAAAACATCCTGGTGGCCGTCGACACGACGGACGAGGCCGAGAACGTTATCAGGGCAGCGCGGGAAATTGCGGGTGAGAAGTCCTCCGGGATTACTGCCGTTACCGTGATCCGGCCCATGGCCGATTTTTATATCGACCTGTATGCAACGCTCGAAAACGGCCCGGATACCGGGATCGAGGCACGGGCCGCAGAACGCGCAACCGCATGGCTGTCAGACCTCGCGAAGCGCTACGACATCGGCGCCAGCGCAGTGAACGTGATAATCGGTACGCCCGCTGTCGAAATTCGCAAACTGGCCGAGAAGATCGGTGCCGATCTCATCGTATTGGGCACGCATGGGCGGCATGGCCTGGGACTGATACTCGGGTCCACCGCAAACGCCGTGCTTCATGGCGCGACGTGCGACCTGCTTGCGGTCAAGGTGCGACGCGAGGTCTCGCAATAGGCTAGTGTACCCCGCCGTTAATCTTGTGACATTCAGAGTGCGCCTGTGCCGACAGTG
>DATIUU010000001.1:0-4199 GCA_035466635.1 Woeseiaceae bacterium | reverse complement strand
GGCGAGCAGCAGGCAGATCACGCCGACAACCCCCGGAACGATGGCACCCGGGTTCCAGCCCTCGTACATGAGGCCGTAGAGCCCGATGATGCCGAGCAGCAGCACGATTTCCGGGTTCGCGATGGCCGACAGAATGCGGATGCGCCAGTTCGGCTCGAACGTCTCGATGGTCGCGTCCGCGGTGGCGAGCACGACCTGCTTCGAATCCAGCCTGATCTCGTGGCCGTCGAGCTGCGCGAGGAGGTCGCCATGGTCCGCGGCGATGAACTCGATGACGTTCTGCTCGAGCGCTTCCTTCGCGGTGAGTGTCGCGGCCTCGGTGACGGCTCGCTCGGCCCACTCGGCGTTGCGGCCGTGGCGTTCGGCCAGCCCGCGAATGTAGGCGATGGCGTCGTTCAGCACCTTGCGCTCCATCGCGCTGCCGGGCGCTGCGGGTGCGGTTTGCTCGCCTTCGCCGTCGCCTTCGCCCTCGCTGGCACCGTCGACGGGCTCCTCCGCGGGCTCGCGAGGCGGTTCGGCCGGTGTCACGTCTTCGCCGTTCAGCGACACGGGCGTGGCGGCGCCGATGTGCGTGGTCGGCGCCATGGCGGCGACATGGCTGGCGAGCAGGATATAGGTGCCGGCGCTGTCCGCGCGGGCGCCCGCCGGGGTGACGTAGGTGACGACCGGCACCGACGAGCCGAGGATGTCCTGGACCATGTCGCGCATCGGCTTGACGAGGCCGCCCGGCGTGTCGATGTCGATGATGACGAGTTCCGCGTTGCGCTCCTCGGCGTGCCGCAGGCCGCTCGCCAGGTAGTCGGCGGTGGCGACCCCGATGCCGCCGTCGATTTCGAGGACGACAACCGTGGTCTCTGCGGCGCTCGCGGTGCAGGCCGCGAAGCCGAGCAGGGTGGTAACGAAAGCGTTTCGGATAGTCGATTTCATGGCGTCATGATAGCAGGGCTGGCGGCTGTTGATCGGGCACTTTTGGTGGCATGCTTCGCTCCATGTTCATTCGTTTCATCACGACCGGCGGCACCATCGACAAGATCTACTTCGATGCGCTGAGCCAGTTCGAGGTCGGCGAGTCGCAGGTCGAGCACATTCTGAAGGAAGGCCTCGTCCAGTTCGACTACGAGATCGTGCCGTTGTTGCAGAAAGACAGCCTGGAAATGACGGACGCCGATCGCGCGCAGCTGCGCGCCTACATCGAGCAGGACGACGCGCGCCTGTACGTCATCACGCACGGCACCGACACCATGGCCGCAACGGCGGACGCGCTGCTGGGCCTCGACGGCAAGACGATCGTGCTCACGGGCGCGCTGACGCCGGCGCGATTTCGCACCACCGACGCGATCTTCAATGTCGGCATGGCCGTCGCCGCGGTGCAGGTAGCGGCCCCGGGCGTGTACATCGCGATGAGCGGGCAGGTGTTTGCCGCCGGCGAGGTGCGCAAGAACCGCGCCGAGAACCGCTTCGAGGCCGTGTAGGAGCGCTTCTGGCAGCGCGACCGGGTTCGATGCTGATGCCGGATCGCGGGCCGAGGCCCGCTCCTACAGGTTCGGCGCGAGGCCGAAAGCGTCTGTAGGAGCGGTTCTCGAACCGCGAACGATCGCGGGCCGAGGCCCGCTCCTGCGGGTCGAGCGCTGCGTCGTTAGTGCCTGTAGGAGCGGTTCTCGAACCGCGACCTGTTGCAGACAGAGGCGCGCGCCTACAGGTCGAAATTGATGCCCTGCGCGAGCGGCAGTTGCTTGCCCCAGTTGATGGTGTTGGTCTGGCGCCGCATGTAGGCCTGCCACGCGTCCGAGCCGGCCTCGCGGCCGCCGCCCGTTTCCTTCTCGCCGCCGAATGCGCCGCCGATCTCGGCGCCGGAGGTGCCGATGTTGACGTTGGCGATGCCGCAGTCCGAGCCGGCCTGCGACAGGAAATACTCCGCGTTCTGCAGGTTGTCCGTGAAGATCGCGGACGACAGTCCCTGCACGACGCCGTTCTGCATCTCCACGGCCTCGTCGAGCGTGCCATAGGGCAGCAGGTAGAGCAGCGGCCCGAAGGTTTCCGTCTGCACGATATCCCAGTCGTTCCGCGCGAGCGCGATCGCCGGCGTGATGAAATGGCCCGGCCCGTCGATGCGCTCGCCGCCGCACAGAATCTCGCCGCCCGCCTCGCGGACGGTTTCGATGGCGGCTTCCACGCGCGCGACGGCGGCTTCGTCGATCAGCGGACCCATCAGCGTCTTCGGGTCGAGCGGGTCGCCGATACGCACCTGCCCGTACGCCTTGACCAGCGCGGCCTTCAGTTCGTCCAGGCGTGATTCGTGCACGATGATGCGCCGGGTCGTGGTGCAGCGCTGGCCGGCGGTACCCACGGCGCCGAACACGATCGCCGGCACGACGAGTTCCATGTTGGCGTGCTCGTCGACAATGATGGCGTTGTTGCCGCCCAGTTCGAGCAGCACCTTGCCCATGCGCTTCGCGACCTGTACGCCGACCTGGCGGCCGACCGCCGACGAGCCCGTGAACGACACGAGATTGATGCGCCGGTCGTCGACGAACTGCCTTGCGAGTTCGTTGCTGCCATCGTTGATGAGGCAGCAAAACGTCGGCAGGCCGAGATCGGCGACGGCCTCGTTGACGATCTTCTGCACGGCGACCCCGCACAGCGGCGTCTTGGGCGACGGCTTCCAGATGCTCACGTTGCCGCAGATCGAGGCGAGGCTCGTGTTCCACGACCACACGGCGACCGGGAAGTTGAACGCGGTGATCGTGCCGACGAGGCCGAGCGGGTGCCACTGCTCGTACATGCGATGCTGCGGGCGTTCGGAATGCATCATCTTGCCGTAGAGCATGCGCGACTGGCCGACCGCGAAATCGAAGATGTCGATCATCTCCTGGACTTCGCCGTCGCCCTCGGCCTTGATCTTGCCCATCTCGAGTGACACGAGGCTGCCGAGCGCATCCTTGTGGTCGCGCAGCGCATTGCCGATGCGGCGCGCCGCTTCACCGCGCACGGGCGCCGGCACCTTGCGCCACTCGCGGAACGCGTCCTGCGCCAGGTTGACGAGGCGGTCGTATTCCACCGGCGTCGTCGAGCGAACGCTGGCGATCGGCTTGCCGGTCGCCGGGTTGGTCGATTCGATGAGCGGTGCCGAGGTGTCCTCGCTGCCGTCGCTGCCGAACCAGGTGCCCGGGTTGCTCTGCGCGAGCCCGAGCGAATCGAGAATTTTTTTCATGGCGTCATCCTCCGGCGCTGCTGCGCTGGTGTCCCGTTTCGCCGCGGGCGATCATCGCCGCCGATTCGCGGTTGTCGCCGCCGTGCGCGAAATAGCGGCCGAAACGATTTTCGAGTACGTCGGCAAGGCGGAACTGCTCCTGCGCGACAAATCCATGGTAGTTATCGGGGTTCGCCAGCACGATATCAATGATCGCGCAGATACCCGCCGCGGTCGTGACCTGTATGGCCGACCAGAGCCGCCCCGCGACGACCTGCGGGTAGACCTTGTTCACGTAGTTCTCCTCGCGGAACTCGCCGTCCTGGATGCCGGTCACCGCCGCGTAGATGATGACGACGTCCTGCAGCGTCTGCGGCACCGATTTCTCGAGGATGCGCTTCAGCGTGTCGCGGTCGTCGTTCAGCTTCAATCCGTACATGAGCAGCCGCATCTGTTCGCAGTGTCCCGGGTAACGGATCGTCTTGTAGTTCATGGTCTTCACGCTGTCGCCGTACGTTTCCGCGAGCGACCCCAGTCCGCCGGACGTGTTGAACGCTTCGTAGAGCTTGCCGTCGATCTCGATCGACTCGAGGCCTTCGAGCGGCAGGACGTCGACCTCCTTGCCATCCACGATGGCGTTGCAGAGGTTGCCGTACTCGTTGATCACGCCGTCGGTCGACCACGTGAGCGAGTACTTGAGCACGTTGTTGGGATGCTGCGGCAGCGCGCCCACGCGCAGTTTCACCGAGCGCAGCTCGTCGAAATGCTGGATGAGCTCGTTCGCCGCGATGCTGATGAACCCCGGCGCCAGCCCGCATTGCGGCACGAACGCGGCCGACGCGCCTGCGGCGATCGAACGTACTGCCGCGGTGACCGCGACGTCCTCCGTCAGGTCGAAGTAGTGCAGGCCCTCGGCGCGCGCCACCTCGGCGACGGTCACGTTGCAGAAATAGGGCAGGCTCGACACGAGCGCGGCCGGCTTGTGCTTGCGCACGTGCTGCGCAAGCGC